>NZ_JSVA01000001.1:0-220370 GCF_001267955.1 Roseivirga seohaensis subsp. aquiponti | reverse complement strand
TAACGCTATTTCAGGACGGGACATTTAGCTTATATGAAAAGGCCCCGACATGTCGGGGCTTTTTTTGTTTTGCGTTTTGCATTTCGTTTTGAAATAATTAGCCGCATTATTTAACTTAGGTTCAAAACCAATGCTCTTGAATTAACTGTTGCATGGCGGGCTGCACTTCGTTTCCAGCAATGATTTGTCTTCCAAAAATGTAATCACTTCCGCCATTAAAATCGGTCACCATTCCTCCCGCTTCTTTTACAATTAAGGCTCCTGCCGCTACGTCCCAAGGCTGTAGGTTGTACTCAAAAAAGCCTTCGAAACGACCACAGGCAGTATAGGCCAAATCTACTGCCGCACTGCCCATTCTGCGCAAACCATGGGTGGACTTCATAAACTCGTCTAGAATTACCAAATACTGAGACATCTGTTCGAAGTTATAATAAGGAAAACCAGTGGCCAACAATGACTTGTCTAATGTTTTTACCGGAGAAACCGTAATCGGGAAGTGATTTAAAAATGCACCTTGCCCTTTTACAGCATGAAAACATTCATCGCGGTTGATTTCATACACCACACCCAAAGTCAATTCGTTCCGCTTCATCAAAGCAATAGACACAGCAAAAACAGGAATTCCATGCGCAAAATTGGTGGTTCCATCCAGCGGATCAACAATCCAATTATAGGTATCAGATTTTTTAGTGGAAGTGCCTTCTTCGGCTATAAAGCCAGAGCCAGGAAGAATCTTACTCAAACCAGCAACAATTCGCTTTTCAGCCTCTTTGTCTACATAGGAAACAAGGTCGTTTTTACCTTTGTATTCAATTTTAGAATGATCAAATTTTCTTGATTCCTGCCGAATGAATTCTCCCGTTTCTTTGGCAAGCACGATAACGTCTTGAAGTAATTGCTGCATGGTTTGTTTTCTTAACCTTACAAATATAGGGGTTTCAAAACGCAGACATTATTAAAAAAACGAAGACTATTAAAACAACAGTTTCTTAAGTAATGCCCACCAAAAGCAGATCTACCTCATACATATATTTGTAAATATTAAACCTTAATTTATAATATTTTTCATTCTTTAATAGTTACTTTAAAGTATGAATAGATTTGAAAATAGAGTTAGACTTGTAATGGTTTTCTCAATAATGAGTTTAATTTTTTCTGAAGAAATCTCCGCTCAGAATTTAGTAAACGGAGCGCAATATTACGCTTGGAATGTAAAAGGGACGGTGGTTTACTCAGACACAAATACCGAGTCAGAAATTTTGGATAGCCTTGCTTTTGGAACCAAGGTTCAAGTAACAGACGCTTCCTATCCTAAAGTCATTAGAAACTTTCAGGTCGAATCAGATAAAGATCAAATTGATTATTCCCTGAAAGGTCATTGGGTAAAAATATCTACGGAAGATGTTGAAGGCTATGTATTTGACGGTGAACTTTCCAAAAGATTACCATTGAAACTGCCTGAAAACAAGCGACCAGAAAGAGAAGATGATTATTTAGAGCGTACTTTAGGAGAGGGAGTGGTTACGGAAAAAAAGGAGCCTTTAGGGACTGAACCTAACATTTACTACCGTTGGATTAAAGACATTAAATTCGCTGATGGTAGTTATATTCATTGGGTAAATATAGAAGGCTGCGATATGGGAGAGTTTTTCATTAGTGGCGCCAATATCAACCAAGTCTATTTTATGTTCACGGCATTTCTTTATGACAACAGATCAGGCATTTACTTCCCAAATGCTGATATCGTGAAGCTTACTAAAGTGAGGGGTACAAGGCTCGAGTTTACCGATGCCGATGAGTCTTATTCAAATCACATCACCACAAAAGAAGATGGAAAAGTTGTCTTTGGTGGGGGCTTGTGTGGTTAAACTATTTTTAGATTTCTAAACTCTTTATTGCTGGTGAAAGGACACTTTTCACAAAGTCCAATTCCTTATTAAAAAAGAATTTTTGGTTGACTTCGATTTCGATACCTGAGTAACTTTTTACGCCAAACTTCTTGCGTAAACTGGTGGTAAAACCATCGTCAGTGCCTTTATAAGGCTCATTCAGGTCGATGGTAAGTAAGGGAGCTAACTCCCGAAGTTTCTCAGTCAACTCCAGGGCAATCTTGTTTTCCAACCTTCTTTTTGGGTCGAAGAGAATACCGATGTCGGTTAGGCGTTTTTTACCTTCCCAAACGGGTGTAAAAGAATGTATAGAAAAATGAGCTACTTCGTTTTTGGCTTCTGTTTCTCTTTTAATCCAATCAGTTACTGCATTTCGGTAAGGGCGATAGTATTTATTGAGCAAAAACTGCTTTACCGAAGGCTCCAAGTCAATGGTGAATTCACTGAAAAGCTGAGGGTGGTTTAAAGACCGATTGACTTCTACCAATAAGCGTGAAGTAGGATGCATAAAAACCGGAACGGCTAATTCTACCCCAAGGTAACTGGCAAGAATAGCAGCACCAGGGTCCCAACCCCGGTGCGATTCCAACGCCTCTTTCCCTCTTTTAAATAAATATTTATAACTCTCAGGCAATTCGTTGCCTGCATGCTCGCAGGTAATTAGAATGCGCCTTCCAAGCATGGATCAAACATTTGGTTGTTTTCCAAACAGTCAGTCAATTCGCGATACACCATTTTTAGGTTACTGTGCTCGTAATTTTGGTTGGTACTCGCTAAAATTCTACTGGCCAAAGTACCTTGATCTAAAATTTTATGAATTTGATCATACCAAGGTTCAAGCCTTTCAGGGTACATAATGTGCAGATTAATCAGCATCTTTCTCCAGAAATCACCAGCAGTAACTTCCTCATAAGGATTAAAACCAAAGGCTTTTAAATATTCCTTGTCGTTGATTACCGTGTGTTCGCCATGTCGAATTACACTCTTGAAAATGGCTTGTAAGTCGGTGGTTTTAAATTCATGCTGAACTTCGCTAGTCATTATTTTCTCCTGCGTAAGCATTTGCAAAAAGGCAATGACCAAATTGGCAATGGCCAAATCTGCAGAGGGGCATTCCTGAATATCAATGATTCTGATTTCAATCGCTCCACGGTCGAAACGGGCAATGGCGCCACGTGAGTTTAACCAAATTGGGTCTAAAATTCCATCAGGATCATGCGGAGCAATGTCTTCTTCTATCTGGCTATAAATGTATTTTCTATATGTTCTTTTAGAGAAAATAGCTTCTGGAATTACCTTCCCCGTAAGGGAAGGAATGATCTTTTGGTTGTTCTGATAATAATCTAAGCGCTTGTCTAGAAAGTTGGTGAACTTGCCACCAATGATAGGCGAGCTGGCCGATAAAGCGGGCAGCAATGGCAAAATTAAACGAATAGCGCCATGAAGTTTTGAGAACTCCTCATCGTCATAAAACGGCAAGTTAATGTGCGTGCTTTGCAAGTTGCTCCAGCCATGGCCCTTACAGTTAAAAATCCTGTCGTAAGCCGCATAGATTTCCCCACTGTCGTGCGTCCAACGGAAAGATTCCGTTTCAGGATCCATCCAAGGATGCGCAGCAGTTGGCATTAATCGAGCATTGAAAGTAGCTAATAGCTCGTTCATTTGCTCAATGGCTTCTTGAAAATCCACACCCAATTGCACCAAATCTTTGGTTGGATGCGAGCATTTAAGTTCAAGCACATGCAAGGCCAGCTCGTTGGACCAAGTTACTGGCCCCATATTTATTTCTCCGATATATTCTCCGGTCAAAGATTTAAACACCTCGTCTGCGATTGGCTTCACATTGAGGGTTTCTATATCCACAATCATGTATTCCAGCTCTATTCCAAATGCTTCGAACAGATGCAGGCGGTTGGTGTTACTCATTTTTCTTATTTCATTTTTATGCGCTCCAGCATAATTTCCATTATGCGTTCGTAGAGCTTGTTCTTGATAATCTTATCTTCCACACCCGAGTCTATATTCGGGTTGTCGTTTACTTCTATCACATAGAATTTGCCATTCACTTCTTTGATATCTACTCCGTAAAGCCCGTTACCAATCAGTTTTGTGGCCTTTAAAGCGGTTTGTAATAAACCCACCGGAGCTTGTTCTACTGCCAAAGTATCGGCATTGCCTTCCACGTGTTTGTCGCCTTCTTTCCAGTTTACAATTTGCCAATGGTCACGGGCCATGTAATAGCGGCAAACATAGAGTGGTTCGTTATTGATAATGCCTACTCGCCAATCGAAAGGAGTTGGCATAAACTCTTGCGCAATCAGCAGTTCCGACCCTTTGAAAAAGCCTTTCAAAAGGGCTTTCAATTCTTCTTCGTTTTTCACCTTTTTCACACCTCTTGAAAAAGCGCCATCGGGCTCTTTCAGAATAAAAGGGAACTCTAGCTTTTCAGTATCGGGCGTAGCCTTGTCTTTTGAAATGATGGTTGATTTAGGAACAGGGATTTTGTTGCTGGTCATCAATTCATTTAAATACACTTTGTTGGTGCATCTTAAAATCGACATTGGGTCATCAAAAACTACCAAACCTTCGGCTTCTGCTTTTTTAGCGAAGCGGAAAGTATGGTTGTTTACGTTTGTGGTTTCCCTTATGAAAAGTGCATCGAACTGGGTAAGTCTGGCGTAATCGTTTTTGGTAATTATTTCCGTGTTGAAGCCCGTTTTTTCCGCAGCTTTCACAAACTTTTGTAATGCTTTGGCGTCCGATGGCGGGTTGTCATCTTCTGGGTTTACCAAAATGGCCAAGTCGAATTTTCTTCTTGGGTTACTGGTTCTCACCACCATTTTTTTAGTGAGGAAAAGCCCCAATTGATTACTCAAAGTAGTACGTTCTTCTTCACTTAAATCATGAATGTTAAGTGGTTTCAATTGTTCCAGCGCCCATTTTTCTTTCTTTACAAAAACCACTTTTAAAATAGGGGTTTGAAAAAGGTTGAAGAGCAATAGGCCCAGTTTAGTGGTGTGTGCACTGCCTGTGAAACCAAAATAAATTCTCAGTTCAACTTTAGTTTCTTTATTTCCTTTAAAGGTTTTTTGAATCACTTCATCAAAATCTTGTGCATCGTCCTTGATCATGGCCGGGTAACGGAAATCTTGAATGGTGGAAGCTTCTGGCAATACTTTATGGCCTCTGGCTTCCGCCAAAAGCGACACATAATATCCCGTGCTTTGGTATTGGTATGATTTGCAGAGGTTAATCACTTTAACCTTGTTCAGGTGTCTTAGACCTTCGTTTGCAAAGTATTCTCTGGCGGAAATAACCTCTACGCCAGGGATATTAAAATTCCATTTCTTTGGGTTCTCTGTAACTATTAGTTTCGACATTACTGGTTTTTATCTCTTGGTTCAATAATTAATAAATTGGCATCGTAGGTTACAATGCCCAACATAATCGCATTAATCAGGCGGTTAATATCCACTTTGTAGTGTTGCTCACCGTTGTTCATGGGGTTGTTCTTCAATGGGTCGGCAATGGATACCATTCCTGTTGCCTCAGAATAACCATTTAACACCACAAAATGACCCACTGGCAGACCTCTCAAGTCATCATATTCGGTTACTGTATCTCCAATTTCACGTTTGCTACCATACAAATAAGTAGCGCTTAAGCCTGTTAAAATTGGTTGCTTCGCGAAGAGGAATTTCTTGATTAATTCTGGACTCAAGTCTTCAAATTTAATTTCTCCTCCTTGTTTCAAAAACTTCATATAAGCCACAGATGCGAACTGAATTCTGCGCTGTGGTTTGTATCTTTTTTGCAAACCTAGCTTATGAAGTAAATCCGGCTCTTCTGCATCAAACCATGACGGATCGAACAAGTTGAGATTATAGGTGTAGAGCGTTGCTTTGTAACCGCGCTTTAAAGCATGGTTGCCTAAATTCACCGCCAAGGTTCCTCCGCTTTTCAACTGCTTTACTTCGCCAATTATATCAGGCAAAGAGATGTAGTCTCCGTAATATTGATAAACCGCCTGCAAACAAGTTGGCCCACAAGTGGAGTCCGTTGGCTGCGGAAGCATATCAATACCAAACCATGCTTTATCTAAAACGATCATGTATTTTTCTACCTTTAATACTCCTTTGACGAAGCCATAATAAAAAGTCACTTTGCACAGGGAATTTATGAAGAAGAGCCACTGTTATGGACAGAAGCAAACGCAACCTGAACAACTATTTTAGTCGCTTTTTTTAAGTTAGAACGATATGAAATTTTCGATAGAAGAAACTAATAAACTGCTCCGAAACCGCAGATCAATATATCCAGCCATGTATTCTGATGTGCCAGTAGATGACGCCATCATTAAAGAGATGCTGGAGAATGCCAATTGGGCGCCCACACATAAACTTACCGAGCCTTGGCGCTTTGTGGTTTTCAAGGGTGAAGGCTTGAAAAAACTCGCTACTTTTCAATCTGAACTTTATAAAACGCTTTCTACCAAAGCAGGCAATTTTGATGCATCGAAATTTGAGAAGCTAGCCACCAAACCATTGATGGCTTCGCATATTATTGCCATTGGCATGAAGCGTGACCCGAAAGCTTTAATACCAGAAATCGAGGAAGTTTCGGCTGTAGCCTGTGCCGTGCAAAACATGTATTTAACGGCTACTGCTTATGGAGTTGGCTGTTATTGGGGCTCGGGCGGAATTACTTATAAAGAAGAAGCCAAAAGCTTTTTTGGCTTGGGAGCCGAAGATAAACTACTCGGCTTTCTCTATGTAGGAAACTTAAAAACGGACAAATGGCCTGCTGGTAAGCGTGGCCCAATTGAAGAAAAAGTGAGTTGGGTGGAAAGTTAAATATGTCAACCCTCCAAGGGTTTGAAACCCTTGGAGGGTTCTTTCACTTCGAAAATTAAAAAATCAACTGCCATCTAAACGCCCACATCCACCTCAGCTTGAAAAACGGAATTTCGGCTTGCTTCATGATTTTCTCTAGCTCTCCCTTTTTGAAGGCCCGCCTTACAGAAAGCGGAGCATCGTTCTTCACCATTTCAGATTTGGAGAAAAAGTGGGTCAGCCATTTGATTAAAAACTCCGCCAAACCATGGCGATGCAGGTCATTAATTACTGTTCCCTTTTTTGCTTGGGTTTTAAACTGATTGAAAATATTGATGAGTTGTTCATCGGTAAAGTGATGTGTAAAAAGGGTACAAAGAATAACATCGAATTGCCTTTCTTTAAACTCTTCTGAAAAAATATCACACACTTCGAAACGGATGTTTGGGTAGGCCTTACAGTTCTCTATGGCGTATTCCACAATAGCAGGATTGGCATCAAAGCCTATCAATTCAACTTCTAGCTTCCTCTGTTTTGCCCACTGAGCAACGAGCTTCAGCATATCACCTCCGCCACAGCCCAAATCTGCAATCACCATTTTCTCTTTGGTTTTTGACCGAACAAGCTGATCCAAACCATTAATGGTTACAAAGTTTCCTCCCAACCATTTATTGATGGTTTCCAGTTCCTTTAGCGTCTGCGGAATTACTTCACCAGAGGCCTCAAGGTCATCCATTAATTCTTCTTCGTATGATCGACTGCTCATTGCTGGTTTTTATTCAAAGTAGGTAATCCGTTTCACATGCCCTAGGGAGTCAAAATGGACAAAAATACCATCAGACGAAAAAGTTGGAGGCTGATAGTAGAACGAAGGAATATTGCTCTGTGAAGCATAATCACTTCTTGCATCAGGCTCACCCATTATTTTCTTCACCTGTAATGAGTCCATTCCTATTTCAAGTTTTTCGGAGTTGACCACATTTTGTTTGCTTTTTCTGGCAGCGACACTCCACTCTGTAAAGTATAAAAACGCGAAAAGCAGCAAGGAAACTAAAACGCCAATACATATGAAAACCTTTTTCATTACCCTAAACATTAAACGATTTCTAACACCATCGACTCCAAAGTAAGGCCAGGGCCAAAAGCCACAGAAAGACAATGCTCGCCTTTTTTAGGCTTTTCTTGCATCAGTTTTTCTAAAACGAAGATTAAAGTAGCGGACGACATATTTCCATAATTTTGGAGTACCTCATAGGCATAACGGTTATCGTTTTTGTCAAGATTTAGTTCTTGTTCAATTACTTCCAAAATCCGTTTTCCCCCGGGGTGTATGGCGTATTGTTGAATAGAACTTCCGCCCATTTTCTTTTTCAGTTGGTCAATCATTCCCGCAATACCCGACTCAATAAGATTGGGCACATAAGATGAAAGCTTCATTTCGAAACCGAAATCACCAATGTCCCAAGCCATGTTCTCGCCTCCATCGTTCAGAATTTGATTATGGAAGGCTACGGGTGATAAGCCTTTATTCCCTTGTTCCGAAGAGGTCATTAAAAGGGCTGCTGCGCCATCGCTGAAAAGCGCATTGGCCAATAAATTATCCTCGTCTGTTTTATTCTGAAAATGAATGGTGCAGAGCTCAGTTGAAACCACCAAAACTTTAGCCTTTGGATCGGCTTTGCAAAAAGCATCAGCCGTGCGAATACCCGTTATAGCTGCATAACAGCCCATAAAATTAATACACGTACGCTGAACATCGGGTCTTAGCTTCAGTCCATTAACCAAGTCAATATCTAAACCAGGCGCATACATTCCAGTGCAACTGATGGTGATCAAATGGGTAACTTCGTCCAGTTTAATATCCGATTTCTGAATGCAGTTTTTCACTGCCTGCATCGCCAAATCAGGTGCTGTTTTTTTGTATAAAAGCGATCGTTGCTGAGTCGTTGGAAAAGGACTAAGGTCTCTATTTTTGGGGTAGAACTTCCAGTCTTCTATATTGAGGCTACTGTAATCTGAAATTACAGAATGACGGGTTTGAATTCCGCTGGCACGGTAAAGTGCTTTCAATCGGGTTTTATCCTTACCTTCAAACCCATGAGCATTTGCCATAAACTCAAGAATTTCCTTCTGAGGAATTTTGTTTTCCGGAACTGCGGTGCCTATGGCTGATATGACTGATCTCACGTTCTATATTATCCTTTTTTCCGCTAAATTGTTCAGTATAACTTTCAATTATGTTCAAAAAGTCGACTTGGTTACATTTAAGAATTCCGTTTAGCTACTTTCTTCTCCCTATCTATTTCTTTGGAGTTTCTATTAGTCCCAACCTAAGTGAGCCCAATCTGCTCTGGCTTTTTATCATTCTTCACCTTTTCATTTACCCTGCCAGTAATGCGTTTAACAGCTATTTCGACAAGGATGAAAAGAGCATTGGTGGCCTGAAAAACCCGCCCCCAGTAGATAAAAACCTGCTTTACACGGCTTGGCTTTTCGATATTATTGGAATTTCACTTTCCATTTGGCAGTTTAAAAACAACTGGACGTTGACGCTTATGCTACTTGTCTACATTCTGGTGTCAAGGGCATACAGCCACCCTTCAATACGACTAAAAAAGTACGCTTTCCTGAGTTGGTTTATCGCTGGCCTTTTTCAAGGCGCTTGGGTAGTTTGGATCATTTACATTGGCTTAAATAATTTCGAATTCAGCCATGTTTTAAAACCTCACGTGCTTATTCCCGGACTTCTGGCCTCTGTAATTCTTTGGGGAGCCTATCCTATGACCCAAATTTATCAGCATGAAGAAGATGCCAAAAGAGGCGATAAAACGCTTAGTATAAAGCTGGGAATCAAAGGCACTTTCCTGTTCACCGCTGTATTTTTTGTGATGGCATCGGTGCTCTATTTCTTTTATTTTGACGCCTACCACCAAACCAAATATGGGTGGACGTTTATTCTGGCAATGGCTCCAATTGTTTTGTTTTTTGCAGGCTGGTTTTTAGCGGTAATGAAGAATGAAAACAAAGCAAACTTTAAAAACACCATGTGGCTCAACTTCATTTCGGCCACCTGTTTGGGCGGATTCTTTCTCTACTTTTTTCTAGACTCTACCAATATTTTAAATGTGGTAGGTCAATACTAAAACCCTAAATCCTCCTCAATACATCTCTGTTGGTATGTACACGTTCTTCGATTGATAGAACCCTCCAAAAGTTATTACTTAAGCTTTAAATGAAGTAGTTGATCAGCTTTTGGAGGGTTTTCCAACCTATTAAAACGGCATTCCGTGTGTGTTTTTCATAATTTTTTTCGCTAGCCATGGTGAATTTTTCATTACTGAAAGTGCTGCTTTACTGCTCCATTTTGAACCAAAAAAGGACTGTGTTTTTCTTCCTACCCAAAGCCGTTTTTTAAAAGTTGCATTCCACTTCTCACTGTAAACACTTTCCAGTTTTTGCCTATCCCATTGTTCTGAACCAGCATGTTCAGCAATCGTATCAGAGAGGATTTTAGCGGAGTGAACTGCCATGGCCATTCCATTGCCGCATAATGGAGTAATCAGGCCGGCCGTATCTCCCGACATCAGAATATGGTTTTCGATCAGTTTTTTAGGGCGAAAGGAAAAGGAATTAATTACCACTGGTTTTTCGTGCACAAACTCAGCATTATCAAAAATGGATTTTAGAAATGGATTGACTTTAAGCACTTTTTTTTCCATTGCCTCTACAGAGCCTGTTTTTTTCAAATCTTCTCTTCTGCCTAAATAGCAAAGATTAAACTGGTCATTTTCAATGGCTACTATACCGCAATATCCTCCTTCAAAATTATGCAAGGCTACTAAGTTTCTAGGAAAGTCCGTTTTGATGTGATGCTTTACGCCAATAAAAGGAGCTTCATATTTCAAATAACCTCGCTCCAGCTTTTTGTCTAGCACTCCATTTTTCCCATAGGCGCCAATCACCAAATCGGCATGGTAAACTTCATTGGTGCTACTTTCTAATCTAAATTGATTGTTGCCAAATTCAACATTAATGATGGACGTATTCTCTAGAATTTCAGCTCCAGATGTTCTGGCTAGATTCGCTAAAAAATCATCGAGTAAAAAACGGCTAATCCCAAAGCCGCCCATATCAAGAGGCATATTTAAAGACTGACCATTTAAAGCGCTAATTTGAAACTTAGTGATTTGAGGAAAACATTGATTATCAGGCAGGAGTTTCTCTCTTTTCATGAAGTCCAATACTTCATTAGAAAGGTATTCACCACAGACTTTATGGAAGGGATATTGTTTCTTTTCAAAGAGAACAACCTCGAAATTCAAGCGAGAAAGTCGTACGGCACTCACTAAACCTGCTAAACCCCCACCAATTATTGCTATTTTTTTCAATTTTACATTCCCCTTTTATAATTCTAAAGCACCTTTCAAGTAAAATAGGCTTCACGGTACCACATAAGCAATTAGCTTAAGCAACAATTATTAAACCACTAAAGGAATGAAAAAGATTAAAACGATTGCACAAAAACCATTATTGGTTGCTGTGGCCGTCTTATTTTTGCTCACTGGGTTCGCAGATAACTCATTTGGGCAATCTAGGAAGGAAAAAAGAGAAGCTGCCGAAAAAGCGGCCGCAGCAGCTGCTGCTCCAAAACAAGATCCTAAGCCTAAAGTAAAAAAAGGCGAACCAAAACCTTATGACGAGGTAATTACAAAAGATGCCATTTCAGACGATGGGCTTTTCCAAGTACATAAAATTGATGATAAATACTTCTTCGAGATTCCTAATGATCTTTTAGGAAGAGATATGCTTATGGTTTCCCGAATTGCAAAAACTGCTTCGGGCATTGGCTTTGGTGGTGGAAAAACAAGCACCTTAATGCTAAGATGGGAACGTAACGAGAATAAGATCCTTCTGAAAATTATCTCAACGCAAGTTACAGCGGCTGATTCTCTTCCAATCAGTGAAGCAGTTAAAAACTCAAACTTAGACCCAATCTTGGCGTCTTTCCAAGTTGAGGCTATTTCTAAAGATGGTAACGGAGTAGTAATTGATGCTTCATCATTGTTAACCAGCGATATCAAGCCTCTTGGTTTTCCTCAGTTTTACCGAACTCAATATAAGGTTTCAAGAATGGATAACGACCGTTCTTATGTAACTAGAGTAAGCAGCTACCCTGAAAACATTGAGCTTAGACACGTTAAAACTTATTTAGCTAGTGCTAGCCCTTCTTCAAGAGAAGACGGAGCCATCACTATTGAGATGAGCAACTCAATGATTCTTCTGCCAGAAGTACCAATGCAAAGAAGACTTTATGATGAAAGAGTGGGCTGGTTTGCAAGAGGAACAACTGATTATGGTTTAGACGTTCAGCAGTCTAAAACTATTAGATATTTAGACAGATGGAGACTTGAAGTAAGAGATGAGGATATGGCTAAATTCCGTAGAGGAGAATTAGTTGTTCCGAAGAAACAAATCGTTTATTACATCGATAGAGCAACTCCTGAAAAGTGGGTAAAAGCGATTAAAGACGGTATCGAAGATTGGCAAGTTGCTTTTGAAGCCGCAGGTTTCAAAGATGCAATTATTGCTAAAACAGCTCCTACTCCTGAAGAAGATCCAGATTGGAGCCCAGAAGATGTTAGATATTCTGTAGTTAGATATTTAGCTTCTCCAATTCCAAACGCAAACGGACCACACGTAAGTGATCCACGTTCTGGTGAAATCTTAGAAAGTGATATCAACTGGTACCATAACGTAATGACATTATTAAGAAGATGGTTCTTTGTTCAAACTTCTGCCATTAACCCTGGCGCTCAAAGCCCAGAGTTTGACGATGAAGTAATGTCACGTTTGATCCGCTTTGTATCTTCTCATGAAGTAGGCCATACTTTAGGTTTACCACATAACTTCGGTTCAAGTAATGCTTATCCTGTAGATTCTTTGAGATCTGCTGAGTTCACTAAAAAAATGGGTACAGCGCCATCGCTTATGGACTACGCTCGTTTTAACTACATAGCACAACCAGAAGACGAAGGTGTTGCTTTAATGCCAGAAGTAGGAGTTTATGATAAATACTCAATTGCTTGGGGTTACAGACCAATATTAGATGCCAAAACTCCTGAAGAGGAACTTCCT
The DNA here is from genome assembly GCF_001267955.1 of Roseivirga seohaensis subsp. aquiponti. Classification (NCBI taxonomy): domain Bacteria; kingdom Pseudomonadati; phylum Bacteroidota; class Cytophagia; order Cytophagales; family Roseivirgaceae; genus Roseivirga; species Roseivirga seohaensis. The sequence continues at coordinate 207,514 of NZ_JSVA01000001.1, read as the reverse complement.
ACTTTAAGAAGATGGATCGAAGAAAAAAATGGTGATCCACTTTACAGATTCGGGCGTCAAGGCAATAGCAATGACTACACTGCCCAAAGTGAAGACTTAGGTGATGATGCCATGAAAGCAAGTGATTATGGAATCAGAAACCTGAAAATAATCATGAACAACTTGAAGAAATGGACTTATGTTCCAGGTTCTGATTACACAGAATTGGAAGAAATGTATGGTGAAGTTCAGTCTCAGTTCAACCGTTACATGGGTCATGTAGGCCGTTATGTAGGTGGTGTTAAAGAAGATTACAAAACAGTTGACCAAGAAGGAGCTGTTTATACACATGCTCCAAAAGCCAAGCAAAAAGAAGCTGTTCAGTTCTTAAACAATCAATTGTTCAATACTCCAAAATGGATTCTTGACAATGAAATTTTGAACAGACTTCAGGATGACGGTGCAGTTACTGCCATGAAATCTATGCAGGTAAGAACTTTAAACTCTGTTTTAGAGCCAAGAAAACTAGGTAGAGTTATTGAAAATGAAGCGCTAAACGGAAACGCTGCTTACGGAATGCTTGAATTATTCAGCGATGTAAGAAACGGTATTTGGTCTGAACTATCTGCTGGTAAAGCAATTGACACCTACAGAAGAAACCTTCAAAGTGGGTATATTGATAGAATGGAAACTTTAATGAAGGATAATAGTCAGTCTGATATTTCTTCAGTAGCCAGAGCAGAATTAAAAACTTTGCAGGCTAGAATTAAAGCTGCTATTCCAAGAACTTCTGATAGAATGTCGAAAATACATTTAGAAGATGCTTTAGAGAAAGTAAACAATATTCTTGACCCGAAGTAATCTGGGCAAAATAATGAAAATGAGGCCGTCTGGAGTTTCCAGACGGCCTTCTTTTTTTATAGTAATCGCTTATGCTTTAGGTTAATCTGCATGAGCTCACCATTTCTGCGAATAATCAGCTTAAGTCTTTCTCCTGGTGTACGTTTCAATACAGAAACTACTTCATCCAACTTATAAAAAAATGCGGGGTTGTTATTCATGGCAATCACTTCATCGCCTATTTCTAAGCCTGCTTTTTCTGCCGGTGAACCGGGAATAATATCATTTATATAATACTCATTCAGTCGATCTCCAAAAGCCATTACGTTCATACCAACCGTATTAAATTGGAATCTTTCACGAAAGTTGCTGTTTGGTTTTAGGTACATATACCCTTCGTGATAATTGAAGATTACATGAAACTTAGATAGAATATCAGCGCCAATTGTTCCGTAGCGAACATCCTCTCTACTGGTTTCCACATTAGGCTTAGATAAGCCCCAACCCTCTGGATATGAAGTTAATACCTTTTTAAATTTGTATTTACCTAACTTTACTTTCTTTACTCTTCCTATTTTCCCTTTAATAACGCCCGCTAGCCCCCTGCCAATCGTATGATCTAAAGTTCTTTCGGGTAGAATTATATCTTCATTCGACTCAGCATCAAGAAATAACGCACTACTAGCACCTGTATCAATAAGCAGTTTTACCGTAATTGGCTTTTCCCCTTTTTGCTTTACATTCACGTTTACATAGGGTCGAAAATTCTCTAATGTAATTGGTATTCTTTTATACTTCTTTGGTCGTTTAAAGTCCTCAGGGTGCGATAGGTTAATTCTTCTTTCTGAATAATCTATGTTCACTACAAAGCGATTGAAGATTTCTGAACCCAAAATTCCGTGTGCCTCAACACCAAGTACATTCTCTATATCTACAAAATTACTCTGAAGCACTAGCATAGATTGATCTTTGCCATGCACCCCTGCAAAATTTATCCTAATGTCATTGGCCACCCAAAGATCCGTCACTTTGTTACCATCTGCCGCGTAAATAGGAATGGTTCTCGCGTTTACCAAGTTATTTTCACCGATAATTAATTTATCGAAGATCATCCCCGATTCAGAGCCTGTATCTAAAATAAAATTGAATGGCCCTTGTTCATTTATTTTAATAGGAACAATCATAAGATTGCTTTCATTCTTAAAAGACAACGAGACCCTATTGGCTCCGTTTTCTAAACCGAAACCAATTGAGTTTTGAGCCTGAAGATTGACAGTATAGTAAAGGAGGGTGGATAAGATTATAGTTGGCAGATATTTCATATGAGCGGGTGTTTTGTGTTCCGAACGAACCAGTTAAATAACACTCTTAAAAACGTAAACCCTTACCAATGCAAACTTGAGTTTACTTATATCTTTTTTTAAACCACTTTCTATATATTGGTTTTCGATACATAAACTGGAAATAAATCAATGGATATAGAATATAGTTGAGCAGCAGAAAAGGCGTTGAGTATTCAATATCATCAATAATCATGGTACCCGCTTCTTGTTGCTCCATGATATGCTTATGCTTCCAACTATTAAAAAACACAGGGAGTTTTATGCCAATATCAATAAAATCAAAGCGTTGTTCGGTTTCGGTTTGATCAATTATTTTACTTATCCATTCTTGTTTGAAAAGAAAAAAGTTTAGCGTAAGCCCCACAATATCACCCGATTTGCATCCATCATAACGATTTAACTCAACTTTTGGAAAAGGAGGACTTAAGCGAATAAATAGGCTTTCGTTAAAGCCATCCTTTACATTTGTCAAGTCCTGTTCTACCTTTGTAGAAATTTTGATTTTCATACCCCAATAACTAACATTTAAAACAAAAGTTTACCCCTTTTGGTTATTTGGAACTGCAGTCTAAACTTCCTATTTTTCATAATATTCACTCGACTCTAAACACTGGAATGTCTCTACTACCGAGATGCTATTCTAACTTTACCCTACTAAGCTGGCTTTTACTAATATTTCTATGTGCCCAGCTAAATGCCCAGCAAAGCGATTTTAGCAAAGTAAAAACACCCTTTGAATTTAAAAATACATGGGTTAATCAACTCAACGAAAAGCTCAAAGAAGATCGGCAAAATCCGTATCTAATGAACGCCAACAGTTTAGAGTATATTCAATCAATATTACCTCAAGTTGAAACTTCAAAAGACTATGAGACTCTGACTTTTCTATTCGAGCGAAACGCCATGATTCTATATAGCATGAGGCGCGATTCTCTGGCTTTAGCTTCAGCAAATAAATCAGTCGAAACGGCTAAGAAACACCTTCCAAAAAATCACTTTTTACTGTCGAGAGCGTACTTTAGAAGAGGATATATAGAACACAGCACAAACAATTTCTACAATGCTGGCTCAGATTTAGACTCTGCCCAAACAGTTTATCAGGCTTCAAAAAACTACGATTCGGCCTATTACGAGACCTTGATTGAGTATAAATATTATGCCTACAGTTACGGAGAAATGAACCTAGACACTCTTGCAAAGTATTTAGAAAAACGGATGGAAACTAGGTTGAGTAAAGAAAACCCTAACCCAGATGAAATTCTCTATGTGATGAACGACTTCGCCAAGGTGTATATGCAAAAAGGAGATTACGCACAAGCATTGGCCTACGCTATTGAGGAAGTAGCTTACTCAAAAGAAAAACATGACTCTGTTAGCAAATCGAGATATATAGATTCTCGATTTAATCTGGGCAATGTACTCTATAAAATGAAAGACTTTGAGAGGGGACTGAAAGTATGTAATGAGTTAATCAGTGAGACCAAAAATATAACACAGTTTTTCGGGCCACTTTCTCCTAAAGAAAGAGAAAGGGTAGAAAACGGAATTATTGGAATAAAAGCCTTAAAAGCGGCCATTCTACTGGGTTTAAAACGATATGAAGAGTCCATTAAAAGTCTTCAAGAAATCGTGAAAGTAAACGATACGGAGTCTCGATTTACTATTCAACAAAAAATAAACATTGCTAACGGATTACTTGGTTTGAAAAATTACGAAGATGCCAAATCCTATATAGAAGATGTTTTAAACGAGTTGAGGCCCACCTTTCCAAACAAACAGGCCGAATCGCTATTTAATGTAGCAGGCTCGCTTTATCAAGAGCTTGGCAAAGCAGAACTTTCGTTTAATTACTATGATTCTGCTGTCAGAAACAGTATTCCGGAATACTACACGGCAGATATTTTAGGATTCCCCGAAATTAAAAACCAAAAACTTACAATTACTGCGCTTAGCTCTTTGCGCGACAAAGCCATATCACTAATCAGTTATTATAACCAAAGCCTAAAAGACAGTTTAAACGTATTGTTATCCGCTAGCAATTATGCCAGTAACACACACAATATTTTGATGAGCAGTAGACAAGAACTAATGAGAACCGAAGGCAAACTGTTCTTGTCAGAAAACTTTAAGTCGTTGTATGAAGCAGGTATAGAAGCATCATATTTAATGTTTAACCTTGGCAACAAAAAGCTTGGGTTCGAAAATGCTTCTGAATTTTTCAGGCTGAGTAAAGCGGTGTTATTTTTAGAGCAATCGGGTGAGTTTGGCAAAATTCAAAACTCCAATGTTCCTCAATATTTAAGAAATGAGTTTTACCAGTTAAAAACCGAAATAGAAGGTTTAAACTCTACTTTCTATTCAATCTTAGATAAATCATCACCCACCAGCGATTCTGTAGGCCGAATCAACAATAGGTTATTGAATGCCAGTGAAAAACTGAAAGATTTAAAAGACAGTGTTTCCCTATTTTTAGAAGACCAAATCAATGACGACCACCTGATTTTCAAAAGCGGTAACACAGATAGAATAGCCGAAAACAAAGCCATAATCGAGTTTTTTGTAGGCGAAAATCAAATATTCTTATTAGGGAAATCGGCCAATAAGCAGGTTTTTGAAAGGGTAGATATTGACGAGCGATTCAAAAATTCGTTTAATGACTTAATTTCAGAGGTAGGCAACAGACCACAGCTTTCGGATTATGAGAACAAGCTTAGAGCATTTTGTGAAAACGCTGAATATATCTATAGCCTACTTCTTAAGCCTGTTATCGACCAATTGGATAGTAAGATAAACGAACTCACAATTATACCAGATGAGTATTTATCACGACTGCCATTTGAAACCCTGATTACTTCTAAGGTTGAAAATCCTAGGTCGTTTAAGAACTTACCCTACCTTATTAATAGCCATGTCATTAATTATCAGCTTTCCTCAGATCGAGATTTAAACAAAACAACAGCTAAAAAAAGCTCAAAGAATTTAATGGGTATTGGTTATAGTCAGGGAGATAACAACTTGGGCTTTGCCGCTCTACCTGGTACAGACAGAGAAATTAAGTACCTACAATCAAAAATAGAGGGTGACTACTACCTAGGAAATGAAGGAACTAAAAGCGTTTTTCTGAAAACAGCAAAAGATTACGATGTGCTTCATTTGGCCATACATGGCCTAGCTGATAGTACAGGAAAATACGAATCCAAACTGATTTTCAACGGTAAAGATAACGTTCTTAAAACCAGCGACCTCTACCTAGCTGGTTTACAAGCTAGGCTAGCCATACTTAGCGCCTGCGAAAGTGGCGTAGGAGAAATAAATAAAGGTGAGGGTGCTTTTAGCATTGCAAGGGGTTTTGCCATAGTGGGGGTACCCTCTATTGTAATGAGCCTTTGGAGTGTAAATGACAAAGTTACTTCAGAATTAATGGTAAATACACATAAGCTTCTGAATGAAAAAGTACCGATAAATAGAGCCATTGGCCAAACCAAAAGAGACTATTTACAAAACTCTGACAATTATACGGCACACCCTTATTATTGGGCAGCGTTCATATCATTAGGTTCGCCAATAACAATTGAAACAACAAACCAGAGCTGGGTCAACATAGTACTTATAGCTTCGGTTACCGCCCTATTGCTAATTTTTCTTCCACTCTGGCGGAAAAAGAAATCAGATCAATCTTCAGGAGTTTAATCCGAGACACTAAAAAAAAGCCCAGAGCACAATTATACTCTGGGCTTAATCTTAATTGAGGAATTGATTAATTTCCTCCGTTAGCTCTTTGCATTGGGTTAGAACCTGTTGCTTGACCTCTGGCGCCAGCGCCTCCACCTCTAAACATTTCGAAACGAGAAGGCTTATTTACTCTTGGGAAGTAATTATTGTCTTCATTGGTATCTGCTGTTTCGCGCTTAGGGTCAATTCGAATCTGAACCACTTCCTTGTCTTTCATAAAAGCCTTGGTCACTTTATCTTCGTTCTTTCTCCAGATATAAGCAGGAATTCTTTCAATTTCAGTAGTTCCATCGGCATAAGTCCATTCAATAATGATTGGCATTACGAGGCCGCCTTGATTAGAAAAATCTATTTGGTAGAAGTTTTTGTTACTACCTAACATGGCTCTTTCCTCATCGCTTAATGAAGCACTGAATCTTCGGTAGGCAGTTTTAGCCTCTTCGGTCACTTTGAATTCATCATAAGAATAATAGAAATCCTGAAGGCCTTTGTCCTTCTCTGCATAATATGTCATGCCTTCTTCTTTATTCTTGTCCTTTCTGATGTCATAATCAGCTTCTGCTGCTTCTGCCTTCATTCTTGGGTATTCCACCTCTGGATTTTTAGTATCTAGTTTGTACCATTTTACATCGTCAATCGAAATATCAGTATGGTCAATTGTAAAGTACCAGCCTCTAATAAACCAGTCGATATCTACAGCAGAAGCATCTTCTAAAGTTCTGAAAAGATCGTCTGGAGTAGGGTGTTTGAAAGCCCAACGTTTTGCATATTCTTTAAAGGCAAAATCAAAAAGTTCACGGCCCATAATGGTTTCTCTCAAAATATTTAAACCAGTAGCCGCTTTAGCATAAGCGTTATTTCCAAAACCAATAATATTTTCAGAGTTCGTCATAATTGGCTCTAGCTGGTCTTTTGGTAAAGCCATGTAAGGAGCAATTTTATGTGCTGGGCCTCTTCTTGACGGATAGTTTTCATCAAACTCTTGCTCGGTTAAGTATTGCATGAAAGTGTTCAAACCTTCATCCATCCATGTCCATTGGCGCTCATCAGAGTTTACAATCATAGGAAAGAAGTTATGGCCAACTTCGTGAATGATTACACCAATTGCACCCCATTTGGTCGATTCTGGGTAAGTGCCGTCAGGCAATGTTCTTCCATAGTTAAAGCAAATCATTGGGTACTCCATTCCGTTAGAAGCCTCTACAGAAATCGCTACTGGGTACGGATATGGAATAGTATATTTTGAATACGTTTTAAGCGTATGTGCTACGGCTTTGGTTGAATAACGCGCATAAATTCCATAGGCTTCTTTCGCATAGTACGACATGGCCATTGGGTTTTCACTACGGCCTTCAATATCTACGGCCATCGCATCCCAAACAAATTTTCTAGAAGATGTCCATGCAAAATCGCGAACATTTTCCGCTTTAAAATTCCAAGTTTTCTTACCTGTTGGTTTTCCTTTTTCAGCCGCTTTGGCTTCTTCTAAAGTCACAATTTCAACTGGCTCATCATGCGATTTTTTCGCTTGCTCCCATCTTTTTCTTTGTTCCGCAGTCAGTACAGCGTTAGGATTTTGAAGTACCCCTGTTGAACCAACAATATGATCGTTTGGCACTGTCATTTTTACGTCAAAATCTCCAAAAGTCAAAGCAAACTCTCCACGGCCTGTAAACTGCTTGTTGTTCCAGCCTTGGAAATCAGAATATACGGCCATTCTTGGATACCAGCCAGTAATGGTATACAAGTAGTTTCCATCTTCAGGAAAATACTCATGACCACCTCTAGCACCAGATTCATCTCTTGGCGTTGTATTGTACCACCATTTAATTCCGAATGTCATTTTATCTCCTGGCTTCAAAGGCGAAGGAAGGTCGATTCGCATCATTGTTTGGTTAATGGTATAGGTCATGTCGGCTCCTTTGGCATCTTTCACTTCGGTAATGTGAAAGCCCCAATCGTTATCGTGACCATTTAGTGCTTTAATCTGATCATAACTCATTCTGCTTCGAATAGCACTTTCTTCCCATTTATACACCGGGTTATCTGGTTGTCTTACGTTCTCATCTAAAGAAATCCACAAATACTGAAGTGCATCAGGGGAGTTGTTGTAATATGTGATTTTTTCAGAACCCGTCAGTCGCTGATTGGTATCGTCCAACTCGGCTTCAATCACATAGTCGGCCTTTTGTTGCCAATATTCATGGCCTGGTGCTCCAGACGCGGTACGGTACACACTTGGGTCACGGAGCATTCGCTCCAATTGCTCAAAACGTTTACCGTGGTTGCTATTAATCACTTGGGCCAAAGATTGGCCAGAAATGAAAACAACCGCTGCTACTACGAAAAGTAATCGTTTCATATTCATTCGTTTATTAGATTTTTAAATCTTATTTGGTAACCTTTCTCTCAAAAGGCAAATATCTTTCCTCTAAAACCTCGAGAAATAAGGGCTCAATTTATAAAAGCTATTCTAGAATTGATAGATATAGTTTAATCTCTTTCCTCTGAAAGCCGAGAGGGTATTACCAAAACTTCATCTCTATCATCATGGTAATTGCTATACCAGCAATAGCAGAAGAAACTACCAAATTCCAGTCTCTTCTTGAAACGCTAAATAGGCCAGTAAAAACTGCTGAAATAATCATGAAAACAGCAACAATGATTATTTGTCCGAGTTCAAGACCAATATTGAAGGCCAATAATTGGGTAATGATACTCTCGTTTTTTCCTAAAAGGCTTTTTAAATAATTCGAAAAACCTAAACCATGAATCAGACCAAAAAACAGGGCAAAAAAGTAATTGAGGTTGAGTACCGAAGGTTTTAACGAGTTTTGTTTGCGAATAATATTGCTAAAAGCAGTAATGAAAATGGTAACAGGAATTAAAAATTCGATGATATCGGTACGGAAATTGACTAGTTCGAAAGTACTTAAAGCAAGTGTAATGGAATGTCCAATGGTAAAAGCGGTGACCAGAATCAGTACTTTTTTCCAATCTTGGGCTACGTAAATGGCACAAAGCGCGATTACAAAAAGTATGTGGTCGAAACCATAGATGTCGAGGATGTGTTCGTGTCCTAGTTGGAAATAAAGCTTAAACTGATCCATTCTTGTATTTTGGTGACTTGCTCACAGATTTTCACTTAGCTTTGCAATAATAAAACTTAATTTTTGAAGCACATACAAATAGCTTAAACCATGCCCACTAAGCTTTTATATACGGTGATAATTGGCCTTTTTTGGAGCTTACACCCTTTTCATGTGAGTGTTTGCGATATGGAGTACAATCGAGAGGCAAAAGCACTTCAAATTAGCCAACGCATATTTATGGACGATCTCGCCACTGGCCTTCAGAGCTTCCATAAAATGGACTACATAGACACCTACAAACCTAAAGACCCAAAAAAACTCGACAGTTTGATTAATGAATACATTCAAGCCAAGATTTTCATTACAATTGATGGTAAAAATGCCAAACTCGATTATATCGGTAGCGAGTTAGAAGGCGATGCGCGCTGGTGCTATATTGAAGTAAAAAACATAAGCTCCATTTCTGAGTTAGACATTTCGAACGTTGTATTATTCGAGTCGTTTCCGGAGCAAGAAAACATTGTTCACCTCAAGGTGAACAATCAGCTAAAAAGCTATAAACTCAATAAAAAGGAAATTTCACACCTCTTTAAATTTACCCAATGAAACCTTTAGGTTTTTTATCTATACTGCTTTTACTTACCGCTTGTGAGTTTGGAAAAAAGGAAAGTGTAACTACTCCAGAAGTGGTTCAGCCTATTCCAAAAGCCACTTTTGTGAGTTACGAACTCAATAAAATTTCAGAGAAAAAAGGGCCATGCGTGGCCGATGGAAAAGGAGAAAAATGTTTGAGTATAGAAATTCAGTACCCAACTCTCGAAGGCGGTGCCTCTGACGCAGTGTTGGATTCGATCAACCGACAAATACAGCATGATATTTTGAACTATGCCTTTATCAGCGAGCCTAAAGATGACTTCAAATTGCTGATTGAGGAAATGAGCCAAGAGTATGAAAAAATACTCGATGAAAACAAAGATTATAAAACTGGCTGGCTTCTAGAAATTAGCTCAGATATCATTCATCAAGATTCAAGCTATATCAGTACTGCAACCACCATTTTCACCTTCACGGGTGGTGCGCACCCCAACTCTATGCAATTGTACCGAAGTTATGACCTCACCACTGGAAAAGCATTAGAACTAAGCGATATTCTGGTAGAAGGTTATGAAGAAGAACTGAATAAGTTAGCCGAAATAGAATTTCGCATGGACAAGAAAATTCCGCCTAGCGAACCTTTAGATGAACAAGGTTACTTCTTTGAAAATGGCCAATTTCAGCTCAATAGCAATTTTGCCATTATGAATAAGACCTTGTTGTTTTATTACAATGCATACGAAATTGGCCCTTATTCTATGGGGCCAACTGAGCTAGAGCTAAAGTTGACGGACTATGTAAACCTGATCAAACCATCAGGAGTTCTTCACGATCTGAACGATTAATTGTGTTGCACGTAGTGCTCCCACTTTTCAAGTACCGCTTTAAAGTCTTCAGGCAATTCTGAATTGAATTGCTCAAACTTACCCGTTACTGGATGTACAAAACCTAATGATTTGGCGTGAAGGGCTTGCCTAGGCATAATTTTAAAGCAGTTGTCTACAAAAGATTTGTACTTAGAAAATTGTGTCCCCTTCAAAACTTTATCTCCACCATAAGTAGCATCATTAAAAAGCGGATGCCCAAGGTGTTTCATATGCGCTCTAATTTGATGCGTTCGGCCTGTTTCTAGGTTACACTGGATTAGAGTTACGTAACGGAGCTTCTTCAAAATTTTATAGTGCGTTACCGCATGGCGGCCACGACTTCCATCTTCAATGGCCACGGTTACTCTACGGTCCTTTTCACTACGGCCAAGGTTTACATCAATAGTGCCCATTTCTTCATTGGGTTCGCCCCAAACTAAAGCATAATAGGTACGCTCAATAGAGTGATCGAAAAACTGCTTGGCCAAGCCAGCCATAGCCTTTTCGCTTTTGGCAATCACCAAAAGTCCAGAAGTATCTTTGTCTATTCGGTGTACAAGGCCAGGTCTGCCCTCATTGTTTTGCATGGTAGGCAGGTTCTGAAAATGGTAGGTGAGCGCATTTACCAACGTACCCGACCAATTGTTATAAGCAGGATGCACCACCATTCCCGCCTCTTTATTTACGATCATCAAGTGATCGTCTTCAAATACAATATTGAGAGGAATATTTTCCGCAACTACTTCGGTATCGCGCGGAGGCTCAGGCAAAGCCACCACAATTTCATCACCCGGGTGTACCTTATAATTAGGTTTTATCGCTTCACCATTAACTAATACAAAACCATCTTTAATGCCTTGCTGCACCTTATTTCGGGTCACATTGGGCAATCTGTCCATCAAGAATTTGTCTATCCGATAAGGCACCTGACCTTTGTCTGCCACAATTCTATGATGTTCAAAAAGTTCGTCTTGTTCGTCTATGTCTTCCGCGTAATTCTTCATGTATTCCTATCTGGCTACAAACTTCCGCTATTAAGGCTTATAAAGCAAGGGCATGGCCTTTGGCCAAGAAGTTGAACAGGGATCAGAAAATCAGTTGTTTGGCACTTTCATTAAACAAAAGCGCTAATTCCAGTAATGTCTCTGCCCACAATCAGCGAGTTCACTTCTTTGGTGCCTTCATAAGTATAGAGCGCTTCGGCATCGGCCACAAATCTGGCGATGTTGTGCTCCAGCAAAATTCCGTTTCCGCCAAAAATCTCGCGCGCGTGACCGACAATTTCTCTTGTGTGTTTTGTACAAGCCACTTTGGCCAATGAAGCCTGCTGGTCCGTCATTGTTCCTTCATCTTGTAATTTTGAAAGGTGAAAAGCCATGCTCTGAATGGCGGTTAAATCGGTAAGCATTTGCACCAATAAATCTTGTACCAGCTGAAAACTCGCAATGGGTTTTCCGAATTGGTAGCGTTGGGTAGAATATTCTAAAGCACATTCGTAAGCACCTCTGGCACAACCCACCGCCTGCCAAGCCACACCAGCTCGGGTAGCTTTTAATACTTTAGAAGTATCTTTAAACGAATTACATTCTTGCAATCTATTTTCTTCAGAAATCTCACAATTGGTTAAGGTGATCAGCGCATTTTGAACGGTTCGTAAGGCCATTTTATCCTCTTGCTTTTCGGCCTTAAAACCCTTTGTTCCTTTTTCTACAATAAAGCCTTTTACCTGATTATCGTCCAGATCTCTCGCCCAAATAATGGTTAGGTCAGCAAAGGTTGCATTGCCAATCCACTTCTTTTGGCCGTTCAAAACCCAGCTATCTCCGTCTCTTTTGCAGGTAGTTTCCAGACCTCCCGCTACAGCCGAACCCACGTTGGGTTCCGTCAAACCAAAAGCGCCAATTTTCTCCATTCTTTGCATAGCTGGTAACCATTTCCATTTTTGTTCTTCACTTCCGCAGAAATAAATACTGCCCATGGCCAAACCACTTTGCACCCCAAAAAAGGTGGAAATAGACGTATCGACCCTGGCCATTTCCATGGTAATAAAACCTTCGAGCAAATAGCTTCCCATAGGGCTGTCGTAACCTTCATAAGTTAAGCCAGCAATGTTGAGTTCTGCCATTTTTGGAATCAACTCCAACGGGAATTTAGCTTTATTCCAGCAGTCGTTAGCGATGGGCTTTACATGCTCGTTCATGAACTCACGCACTTTCAGCTGAATTTCTCTTTCTTCTGGTGTAAGAAAACGGCTGAGGTGGTAATAATCTCCGTCTATCTCTGGCGGCTGGTACACTTTGCCCTTCGACTTAATGATTTTCATGATTTGGTAAAGCTCGGTTTGATTGAGTTTACCTAGGGCATCGATGGTTTCGGATACATCGATTTGAGAGAATACTTTACCGAATTTGCGCAGGCTGGAGAAAACAGACATAGTTTATAGTTTAGCTTATAAACTTGGTTTGGGAATTAAGGTTTTAATATAGTGGTCACTCTGAACTTGTTTCAGAGTCTCTCTAATTAAACGGGTGTGAAACACTCCGAAGCCTCGGAGCAGCATGACAGTTAAATTAGTATTTTTACTTAACAACTGGTATCCCGATCCCTGATCAACTCTTAACTAATTCCCCAATAACGAATAACTACCCCAACTCCTCCTTCAAAAACTTAGCCGTATAGCCCTTCGTGCTTTTGGCCACTTTTTCGGGGGTGCCTTCGGCTATAATCATTCCGCCTTTTTCTCCACCTTCTGGGCCCAGGTCAATTACATGGTCAGCCACTTTCACCACGTCCATATTGTGTTCAATAACCAAAACCGTATTGCCTTTATCTACCAATCGGTTCAGTACATCCAGTAAATGTTGAATGTCCTGGAAGTGAAGACCCGTGGTAGGTTCATCCAAAATATAGAGGGTTTTTCCCGTGTCTTTTTTGGAAAGTTCTGTCGCTAATTTTACGCGTTGTGCTTCCCCGCCTGAAAGTGTAGTAGCGTGCTGGCCAAGCGAAATGTAGCCTAAGCCAACATCGTTTAGGGTTTGAATTTTGCGGAGTATTTTCGGCATGTGCTCGAAGAACTCTACGGCTTGTTCCACCGTCATATCGAGCACATCAGAAATCGATTTACCTTTGTAGCGCACCTCTAAAGTTTCGCGGTTGTAGCGCTTGCCTTTGCAGGTTTCGCAAGGCACATGAACGTTTGGCAGAAAGTCCATTTCAATCAACTTCATTCCGGCACCCTCGCAGGTTTCGCAACGTCCACCTTTTACATTGAAAGAGAAACGCCCGGGCTTATAGCCTCTGATTTTCGCTTCTGGCAATTCGGTAAACAGCGATCGAATATCGCTGAAAACGCCAGTGTAAGTAGCAGGGTTCGAACGTGGCGTTCTACCAATTGGTGACTGATCTACCTCAATTACTTTGTCAATATTTTTGATGCCTTCGAAGCTTTCATACTCCATTGGCGTTTTTCTGGAGCGAAAGAAATACTGGTTCAGAATCGGGAAAAGTGTTTCATGAATCAGGGTTGATTTTCCACTTCCAGAAACACCCGTAATGCAAATCATTTTACCCAAATCGAGCTTTAAGGTTACGTTTTTCAGGTTGTTTCCTTTCGCACCTTTCAGCACTAGTTTTTCTCCGTTGCCTTCTCTTCTTTCTTTCGGAACCTCAATTTTCTTGATGCCTTTTAAATAATCGGCTGTGGTGCTACCCTGCGACAAAAACGAATCGGGTTCTCCTGCAGCCACCACATTTCCCCCATGTCGACCCGCACCCGGCCCAATATCGATGATGTAATCCGAAGCCAACATCATGTCCTTATCGTGCTCAACCACAATAATCGTGTTGCCGATATCGCGTAAGTCCTGAAGGGCTTTGATCAGCTTCACATTGTCTCTCTGATGCAAGCCAATACTCGGCTCATCCATGATATAAAGCACTCCAACTAGTTGTGTACCAATTTGGGTCGCTAAACGAATTCGCTGTGCCTCGCCACCAGAAAGGGTTCTTAGCGGTCGGTCGAGCATTAGGTAATTCAAACCTACATCAAGCAAGAAGCCGATGCGTTTTCGGATTTCTTTAAGCACTTCCGTAGCAATAATTTTCTGCTTATCCGTCAGTCGCTCTTCTAGGTTTTCGAACCATTCCCAAAGGCTGTCAATATCCATTTGAGCCAGCTCTGAAATGTTCTTTTCTGCAATTTTAAAATGCAGTGATTCTTTCTTTAGCCTTGCACCATTACATTCAGGGCAGGTTTTAATCGACATAAAGTCTTCAATCCACTTGCGGGTTTTCTCCGTTCCTTCGTCTTTTTGTTTCTCTAGAAAAGAAATTATGCCTTCGAATTTAGTGTTCCATTCCGTGCCGGGATACTTCTTTGAACTTACCGCCACAGCCACGTCATCGCCATATAAAAGCGTATGCATTACCTCCTCAGGAATATTCTTTATAGGGGTGCTAAGGCTAACCTTGTAACGTTTGAGGATGGCCTCAATTTTCTTGAAAATCCAGATGTCGCGGTAGTCGCCAAGGGGCGCAATTCCTCCACGGCTAATGCTCAACTTATCGTCTGGAATTACGGCTTCACGACTGATTTCTTCTACTTTCCCTAACCCGTTACAGCTTGGGCAAGCACCGTATGGCGAATTGAAAGAAAAGGAGTTTGGGGCAGGTTCGTCATAAGACAAGCCGCTTTCTGGGTCCATTAAATACTTAGAGAAATGATGGACTTGATCGTTTTCATCACTCACCATAATGACACCTTTTCCATGTGTCATGGCAGTTTTTACGCTTTGTGCAATGCGGTAACGGTCTTCTTTCTTAGCGACAATTCGATCGACCACAATTTCAATATCGTGGGTTTTGTAACGATCCACCTGCATCTTTGGCTCCATGTCCATCACTTCACCATCGATACGCACTTTGGTGAAACCCATTTTTCGAATCTGCACAAAGAGTTCGCGATAGTGCCCTTTTCTACCTTTCACGACTGGCGCCAAAAGGATCAATTTCTTTCCTTCAAAGTTTTCAATCAGGTGGTCAATTACTTGATCCTCCGACTGACGAATCATTTTTTTGCCTGTGTTATAAGAATAGGCTTCGCCCGCACGGGCATAAAACAAACGGAGGAAATCGTAAATCTCGGTAAGTGTGCCCACGGTAGAGCGCGGGTTCTTTGAAGTGGTTTTTTGTTCGATGGAAATTACCGGACTCAGGCCGTTGATTTTGTCTACATCGGGTCTTTCCATATCGCCAATAAAAGAACGAGCGTAGGCCGAAAAGCTTTCCATGTACCTGCGCTGACCTTCAGCATAAATGGTATCGAAAGCCAAGGACGATTTTCCAGAACCAGAAATACCGGTAATTACTACCAGTTTGTTTCGGGGAATTACCGTGTCAATATTCTTGAGATTGTGTTCTCTCGCCCCGAAAATTTCTATGTTTTCATGACCAGAAAGGTCTATTGGAGCGAGATCGATTTTTACGTTTTCCTTGAGTTTTTCCATGGATGTGCTGCCAAAAACAGACAATTGGCAAAGGTCAGGATTTACAGATGGAATTACAACTTAGGGTTGATTATTAATGTTTGGATGAAGGGCTAATTATTAGTTGTATCAACGGCTCACTTTTTTCCAACGTTTGAGATCCACCTTGTTTATATCAACTTCTCGAACCCATTGAAACCAAGGTGTGAAATCAGAAACCATGATAATTCGCCTTTGATGTGAGTCATAGTTCTCCTCAAGAATGATCTTTCTATCCGAATAGTACTTGTGCTCATATAGAATTCTTTCTCGATCGTTGAAGCCCTCACCGAGAAAAACGAAAATCATGGCCGTGACCCAAGTGAAGAGCGTAAATCCAATCCCTAAAATAAAACTAACAAACCAATATCGCTCTTTTCTATTTTTCAAATAGTCTATAAGCACTATGAAAGCCGCAGCTACAGGAGTGCTAAATACAACGAATATTATAAAGTCAGTTTCAAAGCCATCATCTCTGAATATAAAAGGAAAGTACTGTCTCAATAATAAATACCCCAACATCAAAGGTATGTAGCACAAACAGAGTTTGAAAGCCCTTCTCATTGCCAACTCTCTATCCATCACATCCCCCTCAATTCATAAGTACCCATAATGGCGAGGTGATCTGAAGTGATTTTGACGGAATCCAAAGAGCGACAACCAATCCCTTTCGAATGGAAAATGTAGTCAATCGGGATTTGGGCTAGGTAAGGGTTCCAAGCAGGGAAAGTTGGAGTCAGCTTTTTACGGCTATCCTGCAGCTCGGTAGTCGATTTGAAATTCTTCAATCGGTTGTCCCAAGGCACCGTATTGAAATCGCCAAGTACCAGAAATTCACCTTTCTTTTCGCTGATGTATTCCTTAGCTATATTCAAGTGTTCGTTGCGGGTATTCCACTTTAACCGAGTGGTTGGCGAACGGGTATGCAAGGCCAAAAAGTTAATTTCCTCCTTATGCATTTTCACCTTTCCGATGATATTGGTGGTGCCTGCCCAATCCACCACTTCCGTATCGATTAGTGGATGTTTGCTAAAGACAGCAATCCCCTGGCTAGCATCGTCATTACTCACCACTTTGGAAAACGGGTATTCATTCGCTAGTCCTTTCTTTAATTCGGTAGCCCATTCCGCACTTACTTCTTGAAAGGAAACAAAATCGGGTGATAGTTGAATGACCCGATCAATGGTGCTTTCATAAGCTTCATTGGTGGACAATACATTGAACTGAAGAACTGTCATCTGTTCCTTTCCTTGAGTAATTTGATAGCCCAGACCAATGGGGCTATTAATCTTAATCAGCAGCAACAGATAAATAGAAAAGTTGATGCCCGCCAAGCGGTAATGGTGCCGAATGATCCAGAAAACACTCAACAGACCATAGACCAACATGGCCTGAAACAAGAAGGATTGAAACAGGGTAAGAGTAAAAGTATACGTTGGGATCAGCAACAAAAGCGCAGGCAATAGCAGCACAGCCGCCAAAGCCCTTTCTTTATTTTTAGGCTGACGCATGAGGCAGTACATTCGAAGTAAGAAAAGCCCGATACGGATTAATATTTTGAGTTTTAACTTATGACGCATGGCTAATGATTTCTTTAGATTTGATATTATACCAGTCTACTTTTCTAGATAAATACATGCAGAAGCCGAGCACCACAACGAGGCCAAAACTGCCTACTAAAAGGGCAAAATCTTCGAGTTGAAGTATGACGAAAATGAAGGAATAAATGAGGGTGAAGAAGCCAAACATGACCATTGCCAACTTTGAGCTTTGCAATATTGATTTAGCGTAGAGCGAAACCATACCCACAATAATAGCCGAGGCAATTAAGTAAGCTTTGTTAAACCCAACTTGTTCCGAAAGGGATAACAACAGGGTGTAGAAAACGGTTAATGCCAACCCAACAAGAATGTATTGAATAGGGTGAATTCGCTTTTTATTCAGAATTTCAACAAAGAAAAAGGTTATGAAAGTGAGAAACAGAATGAGGATGGCATATTTAGCCGACCGTGTGTTGCGCTGATAATTATCGACTGGCTGATAAAGGTCAACACCAAAACTTGAGTTGTTAATTTGATGCGCCTTTCCTTCCCATTGTTGAGGGTAATTTCTGTTCAAATCGAAGACTGACCATTCCGCGGTAAAACCATTATCGGTAATGTTATAGCTATCGGGTAAAAACTGACCACCAAAGCTTGGGTGTGGCCAAGTGGAAGCCAAACTAATATTCGTGGTTTTGCCAATTGGGTTGAAGGAAAGCGACTCGGTTCCGTTGATATTTAAATCGAAGGAAAAGGGAATGGATTTACTCTCCGAATCGA
The DNA here is from genome assembly GCF_001267955.1 of Roseivirga seohaensis subsp. aquiponti. Taxonomy (NCBI): domain Bacteria; kingdom Pseudomonadati; phylum Bacteroidota; class Cytophagia; order Cytophagales; family Roseivirgaceae; genus Roseivirga; species Roseivirga seohaensis. The sequence goes on along the minus strand of NZ_JSVA01000001.1, from coordinate 189,225 downwards.
TTGCCACTTTACTGTTGACTCCAGAGCTCAATAAGTCTTGAACAGGAATTCCCGAACCCGCACGATAGGTGTTTTCTCCAAATTGAATCTGAATATCAGATTGGATACCCGCCATGTCGGGAATACCGATAGACACAAAAGCTTCTGACCAAAGAATGCTTTCCTCTTCCACTTGAAAACTGCTGAAGTCCAAGGCCTCGAATTGACCTTCTACACTAAGTTCAGAATTGTAAACGATGACTTCGTAAATCCCACGTTTCCTCTTTTCAGGGTTCAGCTTACCTTTTACGTCCAGCTTTGAGGGAAGAAAATGAGCGTAGTGTTTGGTGGTATAAGGACCGTCAACTCCTTTGTGAGTTCTGTTAAACGGAATGGTGAGAATAGGCCCAGTGATCTCAACTGGCGCACCCCATTTTTCAGAGACTTCTTCTACTGCTTCGATCTGATTGATTTTCCTTTCGCTGATCAGCGACTTGATCATTGAGTTGGGGATTAATAATACGGCAATTAGAAAACCGATGGACAGCAACTTTATGCTTACTGAGGTTTTAATGTTGTTGTTAATTTTTTCGAAAATTGACTCTTGCTTTTCTTCCATAATAATTGATTTTAAAAGTACTTTGTATTTCAAAGTGATGGGGTAAAAAAATATTACCCTCTACCAGTTTGTTCTTTAATTAAAGCCTCCAACGCATCGATATGCGCCAGAAAGGCCACCTTGCCAGCTTTCGTGGCCACGTATTTCGTATTGGGTTTTCTACCCACAAATGATTTTTGCACTTCTATATATTTTTCTTTTTCCAAGGCCTTTAAATGGCTGGCCAAGTTACCATCCGTTACTTCCAGTATTTCCTTCAGGCGGTTAAAGTCCATCTCCTCACCCGCAATCAATGCGCTCATGATGCCCAACCTCACCCTGTTTTCAAAGGCCTTATTTAATGTATGTATATTAACTTTCAACGTTCGTATTTAAAGTACATGACCGCACCGTATACAATGTGCATTACGCCAAAACCCAAGGCCCAAATAAGCAAGCCATAACCAGGACTAAGACAAGCCAAAAGCCCAAGGCCTGCTTGAATAATGCCCAAATAGCGAATATCTCTAAAGGTATATTTGCTGGCGTTAATCAATGCCATGCCGTAAAAGATAAGCGTGGCTGGAGCCATAAGCGAAATAAAGCCACGAGTATACAGAATCATCACGAAAAGGCCACCGATTACCAGCGGAATCATAAGATTTAGAATTACTCTTTTTGCGCTATCGTCCCAAGTTTTAACACCGTGCTTCTTGGCTTTTTTAGTAGTGAAATACACCCCTGTGCCTACTGCCAAAACAAACACGGCTACTAAATCTACAACTAGCCATGTCAGGTTTTCTGACACTTGGCGCTGACTGAGCATGTCGTGGTAGAGAATGGTACTGCTATTATAAATCAGCTTATTGGCTATGAATGCACCAATCAACGCATAAATTCCGGCCAAAACCCCCGTTAACCCACTCAACGAAATAAACCGAGAGGATTTCTCCATAATGGAGCGAATCTCGGAGATGTCTTTCAAGTAATCCTTTTCCATATTAAAAGTACTTTGAAACGCAAAGTAAATAATTTGTTTTCATGGTGCAACATTATCTGAAGAAAAACCTTCGCCTTCTACCAATTCAATACCTCTAATAAAAGAGATATTATATGTATAATTGTCCTTTACAATAGATCGATTCCTTGTTAGAAAATGATTATATAGGTAGTTTAAATTAAGTGAGTCACTCAACCACACTGATGAACACAAGAAAATTATTAGGATTTGTTTTTTTAATGCTAGGCTTGGCCAGCCTGCTCACCATAGTACTAATGCCAAAAAATGAATCGACTGCCGTCTATTTTAAACTTGCCTATATTATTCCTCCACTTTGCCTCATTGTGAGTTACTTTGCCTTTAAAAGAAAGACCAAGCATTCTTAATTTAAGAATTATGAAAAAGAACCATTACTGGATTTTGGGTCTGATTTTAACAACAATAGTCATTATCTCGAACCTTGTCAATACAGACAATAACTCCTCAAAAACCTTTTCCTATGTGCTTCTCGCCTGTGCAATAATCATCATTATTCTTGGGCTGAAAAATAGATCAAAACAAAGACACAGTAATGAATAATACTACACGCAGGATTGTAATTACCACTCTATTAGTACTTGTACTGTTGCATATCCTGACTTTAGTGCTTGGCCTACACCACAAATACTATTTCTTCGAAGTAATCAGGTCTTATGTCATTGTTGCTGTTGGTGTAGCGTTCTTGATACTGATTTATACTTCCTCTAAAAAACAGAAAAGCGAAAAATAAAGAATTACGGTAGTTGTTTAAGCTACTCCTTAATAGCCAAAAGTCAGCTTCTCTTAAGCTCCGAATATTATCTACCCAAAAAAATGTTCTAGTTTTGCAGCAAGAAGTCCAAGCAAGTTTTTGTTGTAGGCTTCTGAGGTTCAATCATTCAGGCGCTTAGTGAATAAGCATTTTTAACCGAGCATATTTTGACCGATAAAGCATTAATTGACCAAATCAAAAATGGAGACGAACGTGCTTTCGAAAGCCTATTTCGAGAGTACTTTAAAGTGCTTTCTGTATTCGCTAAGAAATTTCTGAATGATCTGGATGCCGCGCAAGACATTGTGCAGGAAGTCTTTGTCAAGTTTTATGAGCAAAGAGAAAAACTGGAAGTACATACTTCGCTCAAGGCGCTGCTGTACCAATCAGTTCGCAACCGATGCTTGGACCAAATCCGCAGTACACAAACCCGTAGCGGCCACCACGACAATATTCTAGCGGCTTCTTTCGGAGCCGATATCGATACTTCTGATTTTATGGAGCAGGTGGAACTGGAACAAATGATTTACAATTCTATTGCCCAGTTGCCCGAACAATGCCAACTCATTTTTAAGATGAGTCGCTTGGAAGGGAAGAAGAATCAAGAGATAGCCGATGAGCTCGGTATTTCGAAACGCACCGTAGAAACCCAGATCAGCAACGCGCTCAAACGCCTTCGAATCGATCTCTTTGAATACCTAAAAGCATTGATAATCATTGCTTTAGAAATTCTTTCATAAAATTTTCAATTTGGCCTACGTGTGTTTTAGCACTAGGCCGTCATAATACTGAACTCAATGAAAAACAGAAGCACCATAGACGAACACCTGCTGCTTTCCTACTTAAAGGGAGAGGCCACTAAGGCTGAACTTCAGCAAGTGGAGGCTTGGTTGGCGCTGGATGAAGGCAATGCTGTTTTGCTCGATAAATGGAAAAAGGCTTGGCAACATGCGGACACCATGGCTGATTTTGCTGCAATTGATGTAGACAAAAACTGGTCGCAAGTACAGAACAAGATTCAACCTAAAAAAGCCAAGCAGGTATTCTTGTTGCCAAAAATATGGCGCGTGGCTGCTGCTATTTTGCTGATTGCTACGGTAGCGTTTTTAGGAAGGGAATTTATGAACAATTCTGCTGGAGAAATGCAGACCCTAATGGCGGCCAGCTTAAACGGTGAAGCCGCTATACTTCCAGATGGCTCTCAGGTATGGCTAAAAGAAGGCTCTTCGATTACTTTTCCAGAAGAATTTTCTTCTGATCAAAGAGAAGTAACATTAAAAGGAGAAGGCTTTTTTGAAGTGGCACACAATCCTGCACAGCCTTTTATAGTAAAGGCCAAACAGACAGAAACTAGGGTATTGGGCACCTCTTTCAACTTAAATGCTTCGCAAGAAGGTGAAAGAATTGAACTGGTTTTAATGACAGGAAAAGTAAGATTTTCTACCCAAGATGAGGTGGTAGTATTAGCTCCTGGCGATCAGGTGGTGATTGATGAAGGTGGTAAACTTTCCAAAAAGGAAAATTCAAACGGAAATTTCTTGGCTTGGAAAACAGGCACTTTGGTTTTCGAAAACACGCCAATGAAACAAGTAATGGAAGATATTGCCAATGCTTATGGCATCACCTATGAATTTGAAAATGCAGCCTTTATGAATTGCCCACTGACGACAAGGTTCGAAAATGAATCAATAGAAAATGTGTTGCAAGCCATTGAAGCCCTATTCGATATAGAAATAGAAGAAAATAACGGAGCATATATTATTAAAGGAAACGGATGTTAACGTAGAATCAATAATCAAAACAACATATACACTTTGCTTTTCAAGAATTGGTCGTTCGCGGAAGTAAAGTGAAAAGGTTAAAAACTCAAAAAACAATTCAACAACAGTCAAAAACAAAAATTATGAAAACAACAATTTTAACAATCGCACTTCTGCTGATCGGATTCAGCACAATGGCTCAAGAGCCCGATCAAGAATTCAGAACCATTTTCAACAACAACGGTATTCGCAGTAATGGCGGTTACGGAGCCGTAACTACTGGCTACTCCAAAATTGCCGATCGACATGCCATTTTAATGGGTGGCCATGGCGCTTGGCTTATCAACCATCAGTTTGGTTTGGGTTTTGGCGGAACCGGCTTTGTTACCGAACGCAAAACCGACACGCAATTGAACGACAGATACTCTGTAGCGGGTGGATACGGAGGTCTTAGAATGGAGTTCATTGCCATGCCAAACAGTCCAATCCACCTTTCGTTTCCGATACTCATTGGCGCTGGCGGGGTTACTTATGTTGAAGCTGGCAGAGACTATGAATTTGCGAGGGAAGAAGACAGCCAAGCCTTTTTTGTAACCGAAGCCGGAGCAGAAATTGAAATAAACGTGATAAAGTTTATGCGACTTTCGTTTGGCGCACATTACCGTTATACTTCTGACATCGACTTAACGTATTTGGATACTGGCGCTCCAATTATGGATAAAGATGCCTTGCGCGGATTAAGCGGAACCATAAGCCTTAAATTCGGTAAGTTTTAAGAAATTGTTAAACCCAACTAGTTTTTAAACTAAACTACAGACCTTTGGTCCAGTAATTATGCTGGGCCTTTGGCTTTTTAAACTGATATCAATTAAACAGTATGTTCTCTAGAGTTATCTTCATTTGTTTATTCATGTCTTTTGGCCTTGTGGTCATGGGGCAAGGAGGAAATGATGTGCTGGGGCGAAAGGTAACTTTGAATATTCGTGATACTTCAATTGAAGATATTCTGAAATCGATTGAAACGGAAGATTTTGCTTTCACTTATTCGGCAGAAGTATTTGATGTGAAGAAAAGAGTTTCCCTCAATGTAAAGGATGAAACCATTGCCAATATTCTAGAAATATTGTTTCGTGGCCAAGGCATGGAATGCCAGCAATTAGGGAATAAATTATTAATTAGGAAGAAAAGGGTTCCGAAAGAAACTGTGCCAAAATCAGACACCGCGAAAAATAAAACCGCTTCCACACCGCCTATAAAGCCTTCCATTCAAAAAGCAGTAAGCCCGGTTATTGAAAAAGAACGCGAAAAAACCTCAGTAACAGAAGCGAAAAAAGAAACGGTGGTTCCTGCCATAACCGAACAGCGCAGTAAATCGACCACTGGAAACTCAAGCCCTTCTACAGCAGCATTAGCGTTAGAAAATTCCCGAGCAGAATATTACCAAGAAGAAAGAAAGAAGACGGAAGCAATTGTGAATACGTACAAAAACTATACGCTTGCTTCCTTAATTTTTGTACCCATTTATGAAGTACATCCTAGGGCGTTGCTCCCTATCGAATTCAAAGGTGAAATTGTAACGGAAGAAGTAGCTCAAAAGGAGAAGGAACCGAAGCCTGAGAAACCAGCAAAGGATAATAAGTTTAGAATGAACTTGGCGCCCATGGTTGGCTATTCTGAAATTGGAGATCGGGACGCTATTGTTCTTGGAGGTCATTTGGTGTATAATCCCACAAAGAATTTTGGTATTGGGGTAGCTGGAAAAGGATTCATTACCAGAAATGAACCAGATTTGCAATTGGGTGCCGATTATTCTTATTCTGGCGGTTACGGAGGGCTACTTTTAGAAGCTACATTGTTTCCAGACAAAGCCTTTCACCTTTCATTTCCGGTAGTCTTTGGCTTAGGAGAGGTGATGTATAACAGTTTACAACCGCTCACAGGCTTAAACACTATTGAAGACCAAAGAACAATTTTTGTTTTTGAACCTGGTGCCTATTTAGAAATGAATCTGATCAAGTATTTGCGTGTAGGATTTGGAGCAACTTACAGAGATGCATCAACTGCAAACCTAAAATACCAATCTACTGATCAACCTATTTTAGACAAAAATGGCTTGGATGGTTTGAGCATTAATATCATGGTCAAATTCGGAATATTTTAATTTGGGCTGAAAATTTAAATGAACCCTCCAAGAGTTTTAAACTCTTGGAGGGTTCACTATTGCTTTATAATTAACTTAAGCTTCCTAGCCAGTTCCTCATGATTATTTGCTAGATCAAAAACGCCCAACTGTTTCAGCTTTTCGCCATGACCCGACTGAATGTGACTTCCCCCTAAAAACCCAATAGTGGTTAACCCTGCTGCCAATGCAGCTTGAACGCCAGTAAAGCTATCTTCCACTACAATGATTTCTTCTCGCGGAATTTGAATCGTATCAATGGCCAACAGATACACTAAAGGGCTAGGCTTTGCTTGGGCCACCATTTCAGCCGAAAACACCCTATTTTCAAAATGATGACTTGCCCCTATTTTCTCAAGGGCTTCGGTTACATAATGTGCTGCACTGTTCGATACCACTGATTTTGGGGTAGAAATCTGAGTGAGCAAATCTGATATTCCGAAAATAGGTCTGACTTTAGCCTTAATTTGCTCATCAAGCAGAGGCACAATGGCCTCTGTTTTCAAGCTTGCTTTTAAGTGGCCTTCTGCCTTAAGTTGGTTAATAATATTGGTGAAGGTTTTACCCGTGTGTTGAATAATAAACTCCTCCACCGAGATGTTCACCTTTTCACTGCTCAACCAATCTACCGTTACTTCAGCCGCTACTATTTCTGTATCAATTAATACTCCATCGCAATCAAAAATGATATGCTTCACTGATTAGAAGTTCGGAGTAAGTAGGTACTTTGAATAGAAGTCATCTATTACTTTCACCGCTTCTTCAGGAGTATCTACCAAGTTAATAAGATCTAAATCTGGTGAGCTAATATTACCTTCTGTTAGCATTACATCTCTAACCCAGTCGAACAAGCCAGCCCAGAATTTTTTACCTACCAATACAATTGGAAATTTTCCGATTTTATTGGTTTGAATTAGGGTAATGGCTTCAAACATTTCGTCTAGCGTTCCAAAACCACCAGGCATAATTACAAAGCCTTGTGAGTACTTTACAAACATCACTTTTCTTACAAAGAAGTAATCGAAAGAAATGAGCTTATCTGGATCGATATAAACATTGCTGCCTTGCTCATGAGGTAATTCTATATTTAGCCCAACCGATTTACCATTTTCAGATTTTGCCCCTTTATTACCGGCCTCCATTATACCTGGGCCTCCCCCAGTGATAACTCCATAACCATGGCGCACCAATTTAGCCGCAATTTCTTCGGCCATTTTGTAGTATGGATGATCTGGCTTAGTACGGGCCGAACCAAACACGGAAACGCAAGGTCCAATTTTGGCCATTTTTTCAAAGCCTTCTACAAATTCGGCCATCACTTTAAAAATTACCCAAGAATCATGGGTTTTAATCTCGTTCCAATCTCTGTCTTGAAACGCCTTTTTAATTTTATCTTCGTCTGTCATTTTCTTTATTTAATTAATGGCAGGCAAATTAAAGGGCTTTTCCTTATTCGCCAGCCTTATTTTATTGAATATAATAATTAGGTCAAATTGAATTTTTTAATAAAAATGGAAGAAGGCTCTTCAACATTTAAAAATGTGACCATTTTACAACTTACTTGTTTTTTGCTAAATCTTCCAAAGCATTTTGCAGCCTTGTGAATTTAAAATCATAACCGGTTTTATTGATTTTGTAAGCGCTCACTTTATTGCCTCCGGTTACCACCTGTGCCATTTCGCCTAATACTAGGTGCAAAACAAAATTTGGAACAGGAATTGGCAAATAGAGTTTCCCAAATGCTTTTGCGGCCCTTTTCGTAAATTCTTTATTAGTTAAAGGCTCTGGAGCAACTGCATTGTACGGGCCAATCATATTTACATCCTCCACTGATTTACATAAAATTCTAATCAAATCACTGATATGTATCCAGCTCATATATTGTTTACCACTGGCCAATGGAGCCGCCACTGGTGGGGCTAGTAGTTTTGGTAAAGCGCCCCCATCATTACTCAGCACCACTCCAATTCTAATTTGAACCACACGAATACCAAGTTCAGTAAATCGGCTTGTTGAATCTTCCCAAGCCTTAACAACATCGGCTAAAAAATCGTGCCCTGCTGGTGAATCTTCTCTAAGGTTTACATCGCCAGTATCCATGCCATAATAGCCTACGGCCGATGCCGCTACCAAAGTTCTTACCGAATGATTTGTGTTCTTGAGCTTTTCATAGAGCAAATCAGAGGTCTGCGTTCGGCTTTTTAGTATTTCCTCTTTTCGCTCTTTTGTCCATCGCTTATCGGCAACCCCAGCCCCCGCTAAATGTATAAGGGTATCTACGCCATCAAAAGCACCCTCTTCTACATAGTTATTCTTGTAATCCCATTGGTAAACAGGAACGCTTTCACCCTTGCCCTTTGAACGACTTAGCAAACGCACCTGGTGCCCTGCTCCTTTTAAAAGGGTAACCAGCTCGGAACCTACCAACCCTGTTCCTCCAGAAATTAATATTGACTTAGACATAATTATATGGTTTTAAAAGTTGGTATGAGTTGATACTTATCCTAACCCATCAAAAACAGAATGGTTTTAGCCAAACTCGCAGTTTATAAAAATCAACGATTTAGCCTGTATTACGAACAGTTAATCGTTAAAGTTGGCCTATTCAATGTATTGACTACTTTACGTTACGTTAATGTTAAGCTAACACTTCTGAATATAACATTAGTCTCATAAACGTTTAATACAGGTGTAACCTACACTTTACCTTAGTACACGTTCTTTGTACCGTGAAATATAGAACAGTACTTATGAGATTATTTTTGTTTTTATTAATGATGAGTTGGTCATGGATGGTGACAGCTCAAGAAGTCGGAATAATAGCCGGAAAGATTACAGACAAAGACGCGAATGATGAGCCACTTCCTTTTGCTACGGTATTAATTCAAGGAACCCAGAAAGGTTCAAACACTGATTTCGATGGCCTTTTCAGAATTGATGGTGTAACTCCAGGTACTTACACGGTAGAGGTAAGGTTTGTTGGTTACGAAACTTTAGAATTAAAAAACATAGTAGTTACAGCAGGAAAAGTAACTGAAATCACTGCTTCAATGAGTGCTGGATCAACTAATCTAGAAGATGTGGTGGTTACAGCTAAAACAGAAAAAGACTCTGATATCGCCATGATTATGCTTCAGAGAGAATCTTTACAAATGCTACAGTCTATTGGAGCAAAAGAACTTTCAAGAAAAGGAGTGAGCAATGCCGAAGGTGCTGTTACTAAAGTAACTGGTGTAAGTAAGCAACAAGGAGCTAAAAACGTATTTGTTCGTGGTTTAGGCGATAGATACAACAGCACATCATTAAACAACCTTCCGCTTCCGTCTGAAGACCCAGAATACAAAAACATAGCATTAAGCTTTTTTACTTCAGACATCATTAACAGCATTGATGTAAACAAAGCATTTGGTGCAAACCTTTATGGCGATGTAGCTGGGGCAAACATTAACATTACTTCAAAGGAATTAGGTAACGAAGACATTTTTCAAATCGGAGTTTCTTCTGGTATCAACACACAAACCATTTCTGAAGACTTTTATAGTGCAAGCGGAACTAGCAAATTCGGAACGGTAGATAACCCAACAAGCCCAATTACGGACTTAAATAAATATGATTTTAAAAACTCATTCGAGCCAACTAAAGCTGGTACTCCAATCAACTTTGGTTTATCATTAAATGCCGGAAAGAAATTTCAGCTAGGAGCCAATGCGTTAAGCACCTTCTTGGTGGCTTCTCATAGCTCTGACTTCACTTACCAAAATGGTGTTACAAGAGACATTACCCCTGAAGGTGGAAGAAGTAAAGACCTTACTTTTGATAAATACGAATACCATGTTTCTCAGGTATTAATGGGCAACTTGAAATACGAAATAGGCGAAAACAATTTCGTATCATACAACGGAACCTATATTCATGACAACAACCAAAGCGTAGGTAATTTCAATGGTTTTCATGCAAGTATTTACGATGATGCTAGCAACCCTATTGCTGAAAAATCATTTATCAGAAGACAGCAAGAAAACAATAACAGACTCTATGTAAACCAATTGCTTTCTTACATCGAGTTGAACAAAAACATTTCGCTTGACTTAGGTGCTTCATACAACGTAGTACAAGGAAATGAGCCTGACAGAAGAACCAATAGCTATGCTTTTGATGGCATTAACTACGAAACCGTTTCTGGTTCTGCAGCAGCTAACCACAGATTCTATTCTGAATTAGAAGAGAAAGATTACGCGGCTCGCGCTTTGTTAACCGTGAAAATGAACTCTGAAGAATCGCTCAACCAATTCCAGTTTGGTGGTAACTACAGAAATACGAAAAGAGACTTCTCTGCCATGCAATTCAACTTCAACTTTGATGCACCTACAGATGTAGATAGAGATAATCCTGATGGATTGTTCAACCAACAGTCTTTAGACAATGGCGTGTTCAACATTCTAACAGCCAACGGAAATGGTGTAGACGCTTTCGTTCCGATAACTTATAACGGTGACAGAAGAATTTATGCTGGTTTAGTCAACTACGCTCGTGAGTTTAATTCAGCTTTACTTTTAAACTTTGGTCTACGTTATGAGCAAATTGAACAAGATGTAATTTGGGACACCAACCTTGACCGTAACACTTTCAACAATAACATTAACACGGTTTCGGAATCGTACGTTCTTCCAAGCGTTAATGTAAAATACGACATCACAGACGATAAAGTAGTGAGACTGGCGGGTAGCAAAACCTATACCTTGCCTCAGTTTAAAGAAGTGGCGCCTTTCCTTTATGAGGATGTAAACTTCTCAAGCTTTGGTAACCCATTCTTAAGACCATCGAACAACTATAACCTCGACCTTAAGTATGACTGGTACTTCACCAACACAGAATTGGTTTCTGTTACAGGTTTTTACAAAAGAGTTGAAGATGCATTGAACAGGGTTCAAGTAAACTCAGCGGCCAACGAGCTTTCTTATGTAAACACAGGAAACGCCAATGTTGCGGGTGTTGAGTTGGAATTAAAAAAATCGTTGATCCAACAATATGGTGACGACAATAGCATGAAGCTTCTAAACTTTGGTTTGAACGTTTCATACCTCTATTCAAATCAAAAATTGGTTGATGTTCCAACCGATGCTTTAACAGTAAGATTTACAAATGCAGAAGATAAACTTGAAGGTGCTTCTCCTTTATTGATCAATGCAGACCTTACTTACCAGATTGAAAGAGAAGGACTTGATTTTACTACATCAGTAGTAATGAATTACTTCAGCGATAGAATCTTCTCTTTAGGAACGGCCGGAAGCCAGAATATTATGGAGAAAGGTGTTCCTACCTTGGACTTTATCACAAGAACAAAACTAGGACAGCACTTGGGACTAAACCTGAGCTTAAAAAACTTATTGAACCCAGCGTTTAAACTAACCAAAGAACTTAACAACGGTAGCGATACCATCATTAATAGCTATAAAAGAGGCATGAACGTTTCTTTCGGAATCAATTATACATTTTAAAACAAAACCTAATCAAAAATTCTAATCCATTTTTATGAAAACTCTTAAGAATTACTTTGCAATGGCCGCACTATGTGCCGTTATTTTCGGATGTACTGATGACGATCCTGCTCCAGTTCAAACTAAGGACGGTGTGATTTCATCACAAAGCGATGTTGATCTAGATGCTGCTGACTTAAAAGGAGAAATCACTTCTAGTATTACTTTGTCAAACGCCCAAGAGTGGGTATTAACTGGCCCTTTGAGTGTAGCTAGCGGTGCTAAATTAACAATCGATGCTGGTACTACTATCAAAGCTCAGGCAGGTGGAACCAACGTTTACATTGCTGTTGAGCAAGGCGGTCAAATCTTTGTGAATGGTACTGCTGCTGCTCCTGTAAAAATGACTTCAGGTGCTGCTAACCCTGCTTCAGGCGACTGGGGTGGTCTTTTAATCATGGGTAATGCTCCAATTTCTGGTGGCGGAACTGCTACTACGGAAGTTGTAGATTACACTTATGGTGGAACTAACCCTACTGACGATTCAGGTGACATCACTTATCTAATTGTTGAGTACACTGGTGCTCGTATTAACGGTGACAAAGAATTTAACGGTGTAACTTTCTACGGTGTTGGTTCTGGAACAACAGTAAGCAACCTTGCTGTTTTGTACGGTGACGATGACGCTGTTGAGTGGTTTGGTGGATCTGTTAGTGTAAGCAACCTTTTGGTAGCTAACGCTAAAGACGACATGTTTGACTGGACACAAGGTTATGTTGGTCAAAACAATACTAACTTTTACGGAATCAGACAAGCTGGCTTTGTGGCTGTAACTTCTGACCCACGTGGTATCGAAGCCGATGGTAACTTAGACGGTAACTCTCCACAAGATGCTGGTCAGTCTAACCCTAAAATTGATGGTATCACTATCATCCACAATGCAGCAGTTGAAATGTCTGACATGGTAAAAATCAGAAGAGGTTCAGGAGCGGTTATCACTAACCTTTATGTGGCTTTAGGTGCTGGCGCTACTGCTGGTGACTTGGTTGATTTCTATGATGATAAAGGTGTTGCCATTGCTTCTACTTCTATCACAGGAACGGCAAACCCTGCTAACGGTCTTGATATTACTGATATCAAAAAATCTGGAACGAATGGCACAAGTACTGGAACTGCGACCATCACTTCAGGAACAACTTCTGCAGTAAACACTTCAATCTTTGCTTGGACTGGCTTTAGCTTCTAATTCATTAGAAGATTAGCATATATTTCACAGAGAAGACGCTCAGCAATGGGCGTCTTTTTTGGTTTAATCAGGCCAATAAGCAACACCATTCTTACTACAAAAAAAGGCCACAATTCTCATTGCAACCATTTCAAATTCTTATGCTAGAAAGCGGATTAATGATTAATCGGAATCTTCTTTAAAAGCTTACCTATAATATGTTCGGTAGTAATACCATCAGCTTCAGCCTCATAGTTAAGGATAATCCTGTGGTTCAGTACATCCATTGCAATCGCCTTGATGTCTTCTGGTAAAACGTAATCTCGGCCATTCATAAAGGCATGTGCTTTGGAAGCTAGGTTCAAGTTAATACTTGCCCTTGGCGAAGCACCAAATTGCATGTAATAGGCTTCTTCATTCAAGCCGAAATCCTTAGGGTTTCTAGTAGCAAATACCAGCTCGATAATGTACTTCTCAAGTGATTCAGAAATAGAAACTTGGTTTACCTCATTTCTAATACTGAAAATATCTTCTTTGGTCAATAATGTTTCAAGCTCAGGCTTAAATGCCATATTGGCCATTCTACGCATTACTTCTAACTCTTCTTCTTTAGTTGGGTAGTCTACTTTTACCTTTAACATAAAACGGTCAATCTGCGCTTCTGGCAAACTGTAAGTTCCTTCTTGGTCTACTGGGTTTTGAGTGGCCAATACCAAGAACGGTCTGTCCAACTTAAAACTGGTTTCACCAATGGTTACCGTTTTTTCCTGCATGGCCTCAAGCAATGCCGACTGCACCTTGGCTGGTGCACGGTTAATTTCATCGGCCAATACCACGTTAGTAAAAATAGGACCCTTTTTTACTTCAAATTCAGCCTTCTTCTGATTATAAATCATAGTACCAATCAAATCGGCAGGAAGAAGATCTGGTGTAAACTGAACTCTTTGGAAATCTAAATGAAGTACTTCTGCAAGTGTATTTACAGTGAGCGTTTTCGCAATACCTGGAACACCCTCTAAAAGAATGTGTCCGTTGGTAAATAAGCCAATCATCAGTCTGTTTACCATATATTCTTGGCCGACTACGATCTTACTTACTTCCGATGCTACTCTGCTTATTTTTTCTTGGTGTATTTTAGCCAATTCTGCTGATACCGCTTCCATTGTCAACTTATTTGTTAAAGGGCTCTAAATTAGAAATTTTGATCAATTACTGGGGTCAATACTCAAACGAGATGCTAAAGTTTTCCAGTGTTGGTAGAATAAGGCGAATATCGGTCTTTTCTCACTTTATAAAAGGGGTTTCGCATTCCTTTTAACAATAATTAACCTGAGCGAAAAAAAAGTTTAACCTGTTTACACATTTACCTGCAATATAACCCTGATTTTTTTCTAATCAGGTCATATACCTCTTTCTGCTATTCACACTTCTTCAAACGTAGGTAATATTACTATAATTATATTTTAGGTGTTTTTCACTTGTATGAAAGCAGACTCTAAATTGTGTTTTTTTAATATGTGGTTTCAGAAAAAATATTGCTTAGAATGAATTAATCGCCTAATTTAGTCGAAATTAGACTCACTTTCACCAAACACTCTGGACACCAACTAAAATGCTGATTACTCACAGTAAAAAGTGGTTCATTAGAATAATTATATTATTCGCAGTCATTTTTGGCCTTGCAAAAAGTGCCTATTCCCAAGGTCCGGTTATCTCAAGTGTTAATATTAATAGCTGTGTAGGTGAAATCAGAATTAGTGTTACCAACGGTGTATTACCTTATACTTTCGCTTGGGAAGATTCAGGCGGAAATCCTGTAGGTGGAAATTCCTTCTTACTAAATGGCATAGGCGCAGACGACTATAGAGTTACTGTTACGGATGGTAATGGCGACATGACCACCGCAGTTTATACAGTGACAGACCCGCCCGATTTGGTTGGCTCAGTAGTAGTCAACGATGTAAGTTGTAAGGGCGGTGCAGACGCCCAAGTGGTGGTAACCATGGCCAACGGAAACCCCGATTATGCTTGGGTACTCACCAACAGCGCAAGCAATATTGTAGGCACAGGAAATGTAGGTGGCACCATTATCACCATTGGTGGACTGGGAGTAGACAACTACCAACTGATAGTGACAGATGAAGACGGTTGTGCAGGTGTCATTGGCTTTTCTGTAACCGAACCAATTGATTTCTTAGATGCCAACCTTGTTTCTCAAACCGATGCCACTTGCAGCGATTTAGCCAACGGAAGCCTGGAAGTGGTTGGAACAGGTGGGTGGGGAAATTACACTTACCAATGGTATACCGAACCAGGTGGTGCTTTCCTTGGAAATGGTGCCTCAATCAACAGTTTACTTCCTGGAAATTACCGAGTTTACATTACCGATGACAACGGATGTATAGTCGACAGAACCTATACTATTGATTCTCCAGATCCAATTGCTATTACTCCCTCAGTTACTGATGCCTCTTGTAACACTGGAAATGATGGGTCAATCGACATTACAGTTATTGGCGGAAATGGGGGCTACACCTATAGCTGGAGTAACGGAGCTACTTCTGAAGACATTTCTGGTTTAACAGCCGGTAATTACACAGTAACCATTACCGACAATCTGGGTTGCAATTATTCAGAAACCTTTACAGTGGGTGAACCCAATGCTTTGGCCATAAACCCAACCATTACCGATGTTAAATGCTTTGGTAATAACTCAGGTAGAATTCGAACAAACCCTTCTGGGGGAACAGCCCCTTATACTTATTTGTGGTCAACAGGCCATACTGGGAGAAACCTAAACAACCAAACGGCTGGCAGCTATAGTGTAACAATCACAGATAAAAATGGCTGTACTGTATCTGGTACTTATACCATCAATGAGCCAGCAGCTGCACTTTCTGTACAGTCCGTTGCAAATAGTTCTCCTTCATGTTTTGGAGCAAATGACGGAAGTTTAAACATAGTAATGCAGGGCGGAGCCGCTCCTTATAGTTACTCTTGGTCCAACGGAGCCAATACGGCCAACCCAACTGGCTTAACCTCTGGAACTTATACGTTAACCGTAACAGACAACAATGGCTGTACATTCACCGACAGCTACACGGTAACCAATCCTCCACAAATTATTGTTACGCCTACTGTACTCACCGAACCTACCTGTAATGGAGGCGCAAACGGAAGTATCACCGTACTTGCCAGTATCGGAACGGGTCCATATACATACGATTGGGGCGGAGGAAATACTGGACCAACGTTAAGCAACGTACCTGCTGGAACATATACCGTAACCGTAACAGACAATGGCACTACCTGTTCTACAACCCAAAATGTAACACTAGGTGAACCAGACCTGATTGTTGCGAATGCCGTAGTAGAAGACATTAGCTGTAATGGTCAAGTAGACGGAAGCATAACTTTGGCTCCGACTGGCGGAACAGGAGGCTATACTTATCTTTGGAACACAGGGGCAACAACCGACAATATTTCAGGACTTACGGCTGGCAGTTATTCGGTAACCATTACTGATGCTAGCGCATGTTCAGTTTTCGAATCTTTCACCATCGTAGAACCCGATCCGCTTACCTCTACCGTGATAAAGCAACATGTTTTGTGCAAAGGCCAATCTACAGGGTCAATTGACCTTAGCCCTGCCGATGGAACAGCACCTTACTCTTTTGTTTGGTCGAACGGAGCTACTTCTGAAGACTTAACAAATGTGCCCGCAGGGAATTATTCCGTCACCATTACCGATGCTTCAGGCTGTTCAATTGTTAAAGCAATTACCATTGATGAACCAGCCGAAGTTTTGGCTTTAAGCGGAACAGCCACCAACGTAACCTGTAACGGTTCAGCCAATGGAAGTATTGATTTTGAGGTAACGGGCGGAGTCGCGCCTTATTCCTACTCTTGGAATACCGGGGCCGTTTCTCAAGACCTAAGCAATCTTTCCCCTGGAGTTTATACAGTGCAAGTAACCGATGCCAATGGCTGTATCAAATTCGATTCATTTACGATTACCCAACCAGCCGCTTTGGCTGTAAATCCATCAAAAACCGACATTACTTGCAATGGCGCCAATGACGGAATTATCAATCTGAATGTTAGCGGAGGAACTGCTCCTTACACTTACTTATGGAATGATGGAAACACCGACCAAAATAGAACAGCACTTTCGGCAGCAAATTATACAGTAACCGTAACCGATGCCAACGGCTGCCAAAACATTCAAAACATTACTATTTCTGAACCACTTGTTTTGAGTGTTACTAGCGTAAAGCAAGATGTTTTATGTTTTGGTGATGCTTCAGGAGTAGCCAACATTACTGTTTCTGGAGGAACGTTACCTTATTCTTATTCTTGGTCAAATGGCGATATTACGGAAGACTTGAATGGCGTAGTTGCTGGAAGCTATACCGTTACTATTACCGATGCAAAAGGCTGTGTTACCACAGAAACTGTTCAAATTAATCAACCTGCCTCCGCCCTTTCCTTTACCCCAACGGTAGGGCAAATTACCTGTAATGGTGCTGCAGATGGCGCCATTAGTCTGAATGTATCAGGCGGAACAGCGCCTTATACTTATAACTGGTCGAACGGAAGTACGAGCCAAAACCTAAGTGGCCTTTCACCCGGAACTTACAGTGTCATTATCCGAGACGCAAACAATTGCCAAGTGACGGGTTCCTATGAAATCACCGACCCGCCAATTCTTAATCTTTCTGGTACAGAAACCGATATTACCTGCTTCGGGGCGAATGATGGTGAGATCGACATCACAGTTAGCGGAGGCGAAGCACCTTATACCTTTGTGTGGTCGAATGGAGATAATACGGAAGATGTTTCAGGGCTCGCCCCCGGAGCTTATACTGTTCAGGTAATAGATAACCGTGGTTGTTCTATTTCCAAAAACTTCAACCTAAGTCAGCCCACCGCGCTTAATATTGCCTATACCAAAGCAGATGTAAACTGTTTTGGGGGAAATGACGGCAGCATCGACCTGACCGTTACAGGTGGCACTGCTCCCTATTCCTATAGCTGGGATAGCGGCCAAGCCCAAGCCGACATTACTGATTTAGTAGCAGGAACTTATACCGTTACCGTAACCGATGGAAATGGCTGTCAGTCCATCGAAAGCATTGTTATTGATGAGCCTGCAGCCGCTTTGGCCATCACAAATACAGTTACTGACTTAAGCTGTTTTGGGTCGAATAATGGGTCGATTGCCTTGGTCACTTCGGGCGGAACGGCACCCTACACCTACGCTTGGAGTAATGGTAAAACCACCCGCGATATTTTTGGACTTACCCCCGGAGCATATCAAGTTACAGTAACCGATGCCAATGGCTGCTCTCTTCAAGAAACCTTCAACATTACAATGCCAACAGCCCTTGGCGTTACAGCCTCCACATCAAACCTAAGCTGCAACGGAACAATGAATGGAGCAATCGACCTGACCGTAACGGGCGGAACAGCACCTTATACCTACGGCTGGAACAACGGAGAAACTACAGAAGACCTGACCAATATTTCTGGAGGAACTTACCAAGTATTTATTACCGATGCCAATGGCTGTTCGCTTACCCGAACTTACACCATTACCGAACCTCTCGCCTTAGTGGCCAGCATTACAAAGCAAGATGTGACTTGTTTTGGGCAAGGCGATGGAGATATTGATGTGACGATTTCTGGAGGAATTGCACCATACACTTACTTATGGAGCAATGGCGCCATTACAAAAGATTTAGCTAATATTTCTGGAGGAACTTACACCCTAACTGTTACCGATAATAATGGATGCCAAACTATTGAAACAGTTGTAATTGACGAACCGCTTTCTGCGCTAGCTGCCAGCGGAACCTCCACCGATGTTTCTTGTTTTGGGGGAAATGATGGAACAGTAGATTTAACTGTTTCGGGAGGAACTGCTCCTTATACTTACGCTTGGAACAATGGCCGAACCACCGAAGATGTGGCGGGTCTTACTGCTGGAAATTACCAAGTCATCGTAACCGATGCCAGAGGTTGCACTGTTGTGCTTCCGTTTACTATTGGCTCTCCCACCTTAATGCAGGCCAATGCTTCCATTTCTAACATTACTTGTAACGGAGCTGACGATGGAGCAATAGATTTGACAGTTTCAGGCGGAACGGCACCTTATACTTTCTTATGGTCGAATGGAGAAACCACAGAAGACCTTTCGGCACAAACACCTGGCAATTATTCGGTACAAATCACCGATGCTAACGGATGCGTGATTTCTAGAAGTTTCCAAATCACTGAGCCAGCCGCCATGCAGTTGACCTATACTCAAACCGATGTGCTCTGCTTTGGAAATTCTACGGGTGCAATAGACATTACAGTGACTGGAGGTGTTGGAGGCTATACTTATGCTTGGTCAAACGGAGCTACTTCAGAAGATCTTTCTAACCTCACGGCTGGAAATCATTCTGTTACCGTAACGGATGTAAATGGTTGCTCTGTTTCACAGAATATTCAGATCACTCAGCCGCTTGCTGCGCTTGCAGTTTCAGAAACCAAAACTAATCTCACCTGCTTTGGTGCGAATGACGGCACCATAGATTTAACCGTTACGGGCGGAACAGCACCATACGCTTACGCTTGGAGCAATGGCAAAACCACAGAAGATAATTTCAATGTGGCGGCAGGGGTTTATGATGTCACCATCACCGATGCCAACGGTTGTTCAATCCAGAAAAGCTACACCATTACCAGCCCAGATGAACTCACGTTAAGTGGAACTACATCTAATATTTCATGCTTTGGTGCTGCCGATGGCGCTATCAATATTACTGCTACGGGCGGAACCGCACCATACACTTTTGTGTGGTCGAATGGGGCTGGAACTGAGGATATTTCTGGCCTATCCCCAGGTAATTATTCGGTACAAATTACCGATGCCAACGGCTGCACTAAAGCTGAAAGTTTTACCATTACTCAGCCAGCTTTTCTACAACTCACTTACATCCAAACCGATGTGCTCTGCTTTGGAAATTCTACAGGTGCAATTGATATTACCGTCACCGGGGGAACTGGCGCATATACTTATGCTTGGAGCAATGGAGCTACTTCAGAAGACCTTTCGAACCTCACGGCTGGAAATTATTCTGTTACCATAACCGATGTAAATGGTTGCTCTGTTTCACAGAACATTCAAATCACACAGCCGCTTGCTGCGCTTGCGGTTTCAGAAACTAAAACTAATCTCAGCTGCTTTGGTGCGAATGACGGCACCATCGACTTAACCGTTACAGGTGGAACTGCGCCTTACACCTACACTTGGAGTAATGGAAAAACCACAGAAGATAATTTCAATGTTTCTGCAGGAGTTTATGATGTCACCATCACCGATGCCAACGGCTGTTCGATTCAAAAAAGTTATACCATTACCAGTCCAGATGAACTCACGTTAAGTGGAACTACATCTGATATTTCATGCTTTGGTGCTGCCGATGGCGCTATCAATATTACTACTACGGGCGGAACCGCTCCTTATACTTTTGTGTGGTCAAATGGCGCTGGAACCGAAGATATTTCTGGCCTATCCCCAGGCAATTATTCGGTACAAATTACCGATGCCAATGGATGTTCTAAAACTGAAAGCTTTACGATTACGGAGCCAACAGTTCTCGCTTTTTCTCACAATAAAGTAGACGTTTCCTGTTTTGGCGGAAGTGATGCTTCCATTAATATCAGCATCGTGGGGGGTACTGCGCCTTACACTTATGCTTGGTCCAATGGAGCTACTTCGGAAGATATTTCGGGACTGAGTGCCGGAGATTATACCGTGGTGGTTACAGACGTTAACGGCTGTCAAATTTCTCAGACGATTAATGTTGTAGAGCCAATTGCTGCTTTAAGTGCGGTGGGATCCATCACCAACCTTACCTGCTTTGGTGCGAACGATGGTTCGATAGAGCTTTTAGTAACGGGCGGAACTGCTCCTTATACCTACAATTGGAACAATGGCTCAAGCACAGAAGACATTTATGCACAAGCGGCAGGTGCTTATCAAGTCACCATTACCGATGCCAACGGCTGCTCGATTCAAGGCAATTATAGTATCACCACACCTGATCCTTTAACCTCAATCGGAACTGCGCAAAACATCAGTTGCAATGGGCTTACTGATGGTTCTATCGACTTGACGGTTACAGGTGGAACTGCGCCCTATGTTTATTCATGGAGCAATGGCGAGACCACCGAAGACCTTTCCAATTTAGCGGTTGGCAGCTATCAAGTGCAAGTAACCGATGCACAAGGATGCAGCATTTCGCGAAGCTTTAACATTACCCAGCCTTTGCCACTTACACTGAATTACGTTTCCAATAACGTTTCCTGTTTTCAAGCAGGCGATGGCAACATTACTACCCAAGTATCGGGCGGAACAGCACCCTACACTTATGCCTGGAACAACGGAGCGACTACCAAAAACATTTCGGCCTTAACGGGAGGTAATTACGAACTAACGGTCACTGATGCTAATGGATGTCAAACCACCAAAAACATCACCATCACTGAGCCTATTTCGGCACTCAATGCAGTGGAAACAATAACTGATGCTGGTTGTAATGGCCTACCAAATGCACGAATTGACCTAACCGTAACGGGAGGCACAGCACCCTACAATTACCTCTGGAGTAATGGTTCGGTACAAAGGGATTTAGTGAACGTTTTTGCCGGAAATTATCAGGTAACAGTTACAGATCGAAATGGCTGTACTTTCTCCGCTTCATATACTATTGACCAACCCAACGCCATCACCGCTGATTTGGCAATTACCAATACCACTTGTTTTGGAGATACCGATGGAAGCATTATTGTGACCCCAAGTGGTGGAACAGCGCCTTATACCTATATATGGAGCAATGGCGCTACCAGCAAAGATTTAATCAATGTGGCAGGGGGAACTTACAACCTCACCATCACCGATGCCAATAACTGCTCAAGCACTTCTTCAGTAGAAATTGGAGATTCTAGAAACTTGAATGTGAGCATTCAGAAAACAGATGTATTGTGTAAAGGAGAATCGAATGGAGCCATTGTGCTCAATGTTACAGGAGGTAGTGGAGCGTACACCTATGTGTGGGACAACGGCTCGGAAGGAAAGGTGCTCACCAACCTTTCCGCTGGTGTATATAGTGTATTAATATCCGATGCCGCGGGTTGTGCAACCACTGCTTCCATTGTTATTTCAGAACCTGCCCTTGCCTTAGGCGTAATTGTTGACCGAACTCAAGAATTTGCTTGCTTTGGTGATAACATAGGTTTTGCGAATGCAATTCCTTCAGGTGGAGTCGCCCCTTACACCTATTTATGGAGTAATGGCGCACGTACAAGGCAAATCAACAACCTGAGTGCAGGCAACTACACCGTTAGCGTTACCGATGCCAACGGCTGTTTGGTTCAACAAAGCTTTAGCATTCAACAGCCCGCAAAGCCTGTAAGTGTAAGCGCCAAAGGTGGTCTTCAATTGTCATGTGCTGGCGATGGAAACGGAGCCATTGAACTGAATGTAGAAGGAGGTACATCACCATACACTTACCTATGGAGCACAGGGAGCACGGCCTCAAAAATTGAAAACTTGACTGCAGGAGATTATACCGTTCGAGTTTCAGATGCCAAGGGCTGTATTACTGAAAAAGTATTCTCGGTAGAAGAACCGAGTCCACTCGTGATTGCAGATGCCAGAGTAAACGAAAGTCAGTGTTTTGACGATAGAAATGGTTCTATTAGCCTTGATGTTAGCGGTGGCGTTTTTCCTTATACCTATCAATGGAGCAATGGCGCTACCACCAAAAACCTAGTGGGTATTACGGCCGGAACTTTCACGGTTGAAATCACCGATGCCAATGGCTGCTCTGTACAAGGCGTCTACACTCTCAGTACTCCTGAGCGTTTTATTGCTGCGCCTTCTATTTCAGAAATAAGTTGTGTTGGAGCGAATGACGCTTCCATTTCCCTCAATATTGAAGGAGGTATTGATCCAGTTTCTATCCAATGGAATACAGGGGCAAATTCAGAAGTAATTACCGATTTGGCTCCTGGCCAATACAATGTATTAATCACCGATAAGAAAGGCTGCACAATCCAAAAGCTGTTCAACATTATTGAACCATTGCCACTTACTTTAGATGCCTATATCGAAGATGCCGCCCGTTGTAACGACCCGAAAAGCGGAAGGATAAATGTGATTGTTTCGGGAGGAAGAGAACCTTATTCTTACCGTTGGAACAATGGAGAAACTGGCTCTGAATTGGTAGATGTTTTACCAGGAACGTATGTTGTGACTGTGTCAGATCGATACGGTTGCGAAGTGCAAGGCACCTATATTGTACAACAGCCCGAACCTTTACGTATAGGCCTCACCTCTGTTCGCGAAGTGGACTGCGAAAACCGAGTGGCGGGTGTAAGGGTGAAAGCCAATGTAACAGGCGGTTTCGGAAACTACACCTACAACTGGAGTTTGGGTAGCAGTAGTAACAACGAGATTTTCCTTACCCAACCGGGAAGACTGAACCTAGAAATCTTAGACGACCGCGGTTGTGTTCAATCCAAAGCCATAGATATTTCCATTCCTGAATTTGGCGAGGCTGAATTCTCTTATAACGCAGAATCGTTGCGTGAAATGGGTGATTTAGCCGCCAACGACCCCGTGAATTTCTATGATGAATCCGTAGGCAACATTATTGACTGGGACTGGGATTTTGGCGATGGTTTCGACTCAGATGAAATTGATCCAATTCATACTTATGATGCCCCAGGTACCTACACAGTTACGCTAATTACTACAGACGATATTGGTTGCACATCTTCTAAAACCACTGTCTTGGAAATTACAGAAGGCTACCGAATTATGGCACCAACTGCATTTAGTCCTAACGGAGACGGTAATAATGACTATTTCCGCCCACGATTCTTAGGCTTGACCACCATACAGTTTTCAGTTTTCAATACTTGGGGCGAGTTGGTTTTCAGCACCAGCGATTTAGAAACCAAAGGTTGGGATGGAGTAGTAAAAGGGCTACCTGCCGAAAACGGAAACTATGTTTATAAGATTTCTGGCTTTACCCAAAACGGATTGAAAGTAGAGCGAAACGGAGTTTTCGCACTGATTAAATAAACACTTTAAACACCAACTTTATGAAAAGATTTCTACCCCTCATTTTGTGTTTAATCAGTCTCTTAGGATCCGAAAAGGCACAAGCCCAAGACCCACAGTTTTCGCAGTTTTATGCCTCGCCCATCTACCTCAACCCTGCGCTGGTGGGTTCTACCGACCGCGGTAGAGTGGGAATTAATTATAGAAATCAGTGGCCTTCATTGGCTCATTCTTTTACCACCATTTCGGCTTATGCCGACTTCTTTTCTAAAGCCATTGAAAGCGGAGTGGGTATTATTGTAAATCAGCACAAGGAGAGTTTTTTGGATTATCAATCCAATGAAATTGGGGGCGCTTACTCCTATAAATTAAGGATTTCAGATGCACTGGTCATGCGCTCTGGCATTCAGCTTTCCTATTTTAACAAAGACCTTAATTTCGAAAAGCTTGTTTTCGGCAATCAGATTGACATTGACAATGGACAAGTTATTGGGCCTTCGGGCGAAACTTTTGATCGTGGCGAAAAAGTGGATTTTCTAAGTGCCTCCGCTGGTGGTTTATTTTATACCAATGCCCTCTGGATTGGCGCGGCAGTGCATCACATCAACGAACCCAATCAGTCGTTTTTAGGAGAAGAAAGTAGACTGGCTAGAAAATTTTCTCTTCATGCTGGCTATAAACTCAATTTAGGAGATGGAAGAAGGCTCCGCACTATCTCCTATGACTTTCAGGAAAGGTCGGTCACTTTTGCGGTAAACTATAAAAAACAAGCGGGCTTCAACCAACTGGACGCTGGCATGCAGTTCTATTTTCAGCCTTTGGTGATTGGTGGCTGGTACCGTGGAATCCCCGTGCAAACGGTAGACAAAGTGGTCAAAAACGAATCCATCATAGCCCTTTTAGGTTTAGAAATCACCCCCGATATGTCCATCGGTTATAGCTATGACTTTACCGTTTCTAGTCTGGCAGGCTCTACTGGTGGCGCCCATGAATTTTCCCTTACCCTCAACTTTGGCCAAATCGTAAAACGCACACGCAGGGATACGATTTTGCCATGTTTTAAGTATTGATAACAACTAGTCCTGCTTGTTTGCAACAATGAGAAATTACCAAAGCATTTCTAATGCGATTTACACTGTGCAGCATCTCCGTTACAAACGAAGATGAGTAAGCATTGAGGATGAAAAAGTCTACAACATTAATCTCACTTCAACCGCTCATGAATCAATCTTAAACCATCAAGGGTAAGGTGGCGGTTCACTTCGTCAAAGCGTTCGTGGAGTGGGGTAAGCACTGAAGAAAGACCTCCCGTAGCGACTACTTTAAAGTTTCTGCCCATCTCTTTTTGAATTCGATCGAGCATTCCCTCCACCATACTTACATAGCCCCAAAGCACGCCTGCTTGAATGGCATGCACCGTATTTTTTCCAATTACCGATGTGGGTAATTCCAAAGGCACATCTGGCAACTGTGCCGTATTTCCCACCAAAGCTTTAATGGCTGTTTTTAAGCCCGGAGCAATATTTACCCCATGAATATTGCCCGAAGCTTCCACCACCGTAAAGGTGAGAGCCGTACCAAAATCTACTACAATGCAGTCGGTTTTATAAAGGCAATGGGCCGACATGGCATTGGCCATTAAGTCCGTGCCAATGCTGTGGGGATTGCTGGTAATAATGGGCAGTTGATCGTAATATTTCGGACCAATAAATACATGCTCGCATTCAATTAAATTAGACCAAAACTCAGCCAAAATGGTATTCATTTGCGGTACCACAGACGAAATGATAATCCCATCTACATCGCTCAATTTTAAATCATTTTCTAGAAAATTAAGGCGCAGAAACACCTCATATTCGATCTGGTTTTTAATGGGCAGCGTATTAAATCGCCACTCATGAATCCACGCGTTTCCATCATGAACTCCAAAAACAATATTGGTATTTCCCGCATCAATGGCTAAGAGCATCTTCTCAATTTTTAAGCACCAAAATACTAGTCCTCATCACTAGGCTACTTTTTCACAAAT
This sequence comes from Roseivirga seohaensis subsp. aquiponti, assembly GCF_001267955.1. Taxonomy (NCBI): domain Bacteria; kingdom Pseudomonadati; phylum Bacteroidota; class Cytophagia; order Cytophagales; family Roseivirgaceae; genus Roseivirga; species Roseivirga seohaensis. The sequence goes on along the minus strand of NZ_JSVA01000001.1, from coordinate 163,069 downwards.
AGGGGTGGGTTCTCTTCATCAAAACCTGTGGCTTCTTGATAAGCCCTGGCCACAGCTAAAATTGTGGCTTCATCATACAAGTTGCCAATAAACGAAATACTTGTTGGACTACCATTTTGGGTATAGCCATTTTTCATGACCACAGCTGGATGCCCCGTAAGGTTGGTAGTCGAAAGCTGATTATTCCCTAAGCTCGGGCTAATGACTACATCATAATCCTTCATCAGTTCATTCACTTTTTGCATCACTTCATAGCGCACACGGTTGGAATTAATATAATCCACGGCAGTAATAAAACGCGCTTCGCGGAAGGAGTTTGGCCATGCGCCTGAATTCTGTCGTACCAAAAGGCTATCTCGGTTTGAGCGCGTCAGTTCGTCAAAAGCAGCAGCAGCTTCGGCTGAAAGAATGTTCAACATTCCCCCAAAAGGAAGGTCGGAAACCCATTCAACGGGTTTTAAATCTGCACCTAACTTTATCAACTCGTCCAGCACCTGCTGATCGTTTTTCTTCTGAGTCTCGTTTCGGGTATTGTCAAAATAAGACTTAAGGTAGCCCACTCTTAGTTTCGATAAATCCATTTTTCCATTATAATTGAAAGGGGCATCTTGTACCGAAAGGTCAATCCCATCCGACCCTCGAATGACCTCAAAAACCAAAGCGCAATCGAAGGCATTTCGGGCAATTGGCCCAATCTTGTCCATGCTCCAGCTGAGCGCCATCGCACCTGATTTGCTCACGCGACCAAAAGTAGGTCGAAGGCCAGTCACTCCGTTTCGGGTAGAAGGCGAAACAATAGAGCCCAAGGTTTCTGTGCCCAAGGCAAAAGGCACTAAACCGGCCGAAGTTGCCGAAGCCGAACCGGCTGAAGATCCGCTGGCGCCTTGTTCTAAATTCCAGGGGTTTTTGGTAGTTCCTCCATACCAAACATCGCCCATGGCCAAAGCACCTAGAGTAAGTTTAGCGACTAAAACGGCTCCAGCATCATCCAATTTTTTGATTACGGTGGCCAGTTCATCACCACGGTCTTGGTCTTTATAAGGTGCAGCCCCCCAAGTAGTTTTATAACCCGGAACGGCAAGCAAATCCTTAGCTCCGTAAGGAATACCATGCAGAGGGCCCAAATAAGTGCCTTTCGCCAATAAATCATCCGCCTTTTTGGCCTGTGCTAAAGCGCGTTCTTTGGTAATGGTAATAACGGCCTCTAGCGTTCCTCCATGTTTTTCTAATCTATCCAGAAAGAATTGGGTAAGTTCAACAGAGCTGATTTTCTTATTTTTAATCAGCGAAGAAAGTTGCGCTACGGTATAAAAAGCCAAGTCGTTTTTATCCTTTGGCATTTCTACCTTATTCGGCAAAAGCCACTCAATTTTCTTTTGTGCTGGAAAATTCGTTCTCCCAATATTCGGGTTGAACAAAACGGCTGGTGGTGTAGCATTGTCTAGTGGATATTCGTGCAGTTCGCGTACATCTGCCAAACCCCTGTTCAGGTTAGGAAGAAGCTGTTCAATTTCAGCATCAGTCAGTTGCAGGTCAATTATTTTTTGAGCCGATTGCACATCGGCCTTTTCGATTTTGATTTCTTGAGCTACTTTGTAGCCCATTACAAAACCAGAAGAAACCAATAGTACCGCCAATAAAGCGGCAATCGGAATTCTGAACTTACGGGGATTTGGCTGTTTCATAGGTTTAATTTAAATGTTTTGCCGTCCTTTGCAGAACAATAACAAAGCTAACAATCTGCTAAAGTTTTAAGTTATGAAAACGATGAAAACACAACAAACGCTATTTCCTAACTGGATGCGCGGATTCTTACTGATCGCCTGCGTTTATAATATATTTTGGGGCATTTTCATCGCTTGGTTTCCCGAAAGCTTTTACCATTGGGTAACCGAAAGCCAAAATACCACCCCAGAAATTCTTATTTGGCAAGGCCGAGCAGTGCTAGTTTTGGGCTTCGTTTATTTCGCAACAGCACTTCACCCTGGAAGACTTTGGTACTTAGCCCTTGTTGGAGCGCTCACTAAAATTGGGGGTGCCATATGGTTTTATACGGTGATTTTAGAAGGAAAAGTTGGCGACCAAGGCTTGTTTCACCTGATTATGAATGATGGAATTTGGATTCCTTTCCTTATTGCGATCGCTCTAAAAGGCAAGGCTTACAAGGCCAGTAAATAGCTGAATTTTAATTGTTTCTGTTGTGAGTTTTAAATTTTAAAAACATGAAAGAACGTTTTACCAGACTTTTCGAATACAATATTTGGGCGAATAATCTATTTGCCGATGTGATAAAATCAAACACCTACAAAAACGATAAAATCACGAAGCTTTTCCACCACATTGGAAACGCCCAGCTGATTTGGCTCGACAGAATTACGAACACTGAAGAAAACGTTCCAGAAGTTTGGACTGAAGGAAGCTCAATTGAGGCCATTGAACTGGTAAAAAGAAGCAGCCAAAGGTGGTTAGACTTCATCTATTCTCAAGAAGAATATGAAGATGTAATTGAGTACAAAAACTCAAAAGGTGATGTTTACGAAACTCGCATTTCTGATATTCTGACTCATGTAGCAAATCACGGAACACATCACAGAGGCCAGTTGGCTACTTTGCTTCGCCAAGAAGATATTGCCCCTCCAGTAAGTGATTTTATTTTTTACGTAAGGGCTTAAAAGAAAACCCACTTCTTTCTTTTGTAGATCGGAGTACGCTTTGTGTTGGTCATTGAAGTTCCGCGAGATGGCCCAAAGCAATAAGGTTTTTTGGCATTGGCTTTAAGCTGGCTGATATTGATGCTAAAGAAAAAACTGCCTGTATTAGGCTCACTGCTCAAAAGCGACCCTAAACTTTGAGTACCGAGTGTAAAAGCCCCATAACGAACAGCCAACCCCAAATGAAAAGCACCTTGCTGATTGATGTACAATGGTGCGTAAATCGCTTTCTTTTCCTTTTCCCAACGAGGGGAAATGGTTAGGCTATGTTGGTAATTAAGTCGGTAATCTGCTTTAGAAAGGCTGGTTAGGTCAATTCTGGCAAAAGCGCCCAAATAAAAATCGTTTCCAAAATTGTAGTCATAACCAAGGTTGAGGGTGGTAGGCAAACTCACGGTGTATTCTCCGTTTAGGGAAGAGGTTTGGGACACAGTTGCCAAACTATCGGCAGCTCCTCTAAAACTGGCGATTCCGCTAAAAAGCGTGTCTAAATTTTCTGCATTTACATTGCCTAACAAACCTATACTTTGGGTTGAAGCGCTTCCATATTGAAACTTCATCTTTCCAACATCCGTGATGCTGGCGCTGAGTTTAAACTCATAGTCAATATCCCTGTTTCGGTTCGTACCATTCTCATCTTTTGACGCTTCCCAAAATGTTACTCTTTCGTAAACTAGTCCAAAGTCAAACCCAAAATGGTTGCCTATTAAATCAGGCAAACGATCCAGTTTTTCAGTGCCATCAAATTGTTCAAAGCTGTTAAGGTTAGCAGAATAACCGAAGGCCAATTCGGCATTCGTTAAATCCGTATTGCCAGAGTTATCTGTCGAGTAACTAATGTCTTGAATATCCAAAAAAGCACTTCCTCTTGGGTTGATCAGCTTAAAAGTAGCTCCAGCTTTCCAACGATGAAAACCATCATCCTTTAAAATTTTGGCGTAAGTAAGTCCATACTCTCTCCAAAGGGCTGTAGCAAATTTTCCTGATTGATTGGTGGCTTGACTGTTCAAAAACTGAGGCTGAGTAAACCTTCCCATTTGGGTAATAAACTCTGGACTGAAATCAATGGCACTTCCGTGTGCGCGCATCCGATAGGTAAAACCTAGCGACTCGTCACCTCGCAAAGTGGCCATTCCTGAAATTCCCCCTAAAGTAATATTTGAGTGTAAAAACCTTTGGCCGTCATTTAAATACCGAACAAAACCTCGATTGGTTTCTGTACTTTTTATGTAGGCAATGTTATTGGTGAGGAAGTAATTCGCATTCACTAAACTGATGTCGTACTTGTATGGAGAACCCGCCAAGTTTGCAGGCTGAAACTGCGCTCCAATAATCCCAGAAAAATCGGAATGTATGTACCCATTAAAGCTTTGACCCATAATAAGTTGGGGTAATAAAAGCGTCAGAAAAGCAAGTACAAATCGCAAAATGGAACCGAAATTTCTTTGAAGCACTGAAATTACGTCAATTTCTAAGAAATATTTTAAGCATTATGTGTTTTCCGTAAAAACCACAAAACCAGCAACATACGATCACCATTCGAGGTAATTACCAAATAATCTATCTTACAACTCCGTTTGTGCAAAACAATAATGTGTGTCGGTACATTTTAATTATCTATGAAATTCGAAATATTGTATTCAAACAACATCTTAAGTTGTGTGAAAAGCATTTTTCTGTATATTTGTATTCCTTTCAACAAACACCTAGCGGTGATTCTCCGCTTATTGCATTTCCCAGATTACTGAACCAAACATCAATCGAACTAACGTAAATACGTTTTTCAACCACTCGTATTTACTCATTTCTATACCCTGCCACACAGGGTGTGCTAGGCGTTACACCTATACTATAGAGGTAATGCCGAAATATTGGAATTAGTAAATCGCTAACAGAGCCACAAGGCCTTAAGCCGATCTTCAATTCGCTGAACATCAAGGTTTACGAATTGAATCCAATCATTCACCCTGATGACCAAAACAGGAATAGAATGATTAGAAATACGGCAATAAAGGTTTTAAAAAGTACATTCTCGATCATCGTCATGATGGTTTTGAGTCTGTCTGCCTTTGCCAATAACGGTTTCGATCACTCACTTTCTAAGCAGCAAGCCGCACAAGATCTTTCTTTCTATTTTAAACTAATTGACGAGCAACACGGTAATCCGTACGCCTACATTTCAAGAGCAGAGTTTAAGCAGCTTGTAGACGCAAGCATTAACAGCCTTCCAGAAAACATTAGCTATAAGAATTTCTCTAATTTGGTTATTGAGCTAAATCAGAAGTTAAGATGTGGTCACACTGCGGTATCGATTGACACGCAAATTCTGAAAACAGCTACTGAAAAGAGCGACTTCTTCCCTTACCCTGTTTCGATAATCGACAATGAAGTTTATATCGACTTTGATGGTGGAACTTTGCCGCTTGGTAGTAAAATAGTTTCCATTAATGGAATTCCTTCGCAACAACTGTTGAAAGAACTTACTGCCTTAACCGTAACAGATGGGTTTATTGAAACCAAAAAATACAGAGAAGTAGAACAGAAATTCGGTTACTACTTCTTCCTTAAATACGGTGCTTCGGCTGAGTTTAATGTTATTTCTAATTTAAATGGAAAAACAAATACCACCGCTGTTAAAGGCATTTCTGGTAATCAAATGATGGCGAACAACTACATGCGCCCAGTTTACCAAACAAACGAAAGATACATTCACTTTACTCATGTGGATGCAATTGACTCCCTTCAAACCTTAGTACTTACCCTAAACACTTTCCAAGCCAGTCCAGAATGGTTTTTCCAGAAAATTTATGATCAATACGCTGCTGCCTCTAAGGGGGCAGGCGTCAATAACTTGGTGCTCGACCTTAGAAATAATGAAGGTGGCGACCGTAGACTCTTGAATTTTCTGTACAAAATGATCGCTGGTACTGACTTGGTAGACCCATCTTCAACTTCTACTAGAAGCCTAAAAATTACACATGAAGACCATTTAAGAGGCATCAATGGCGCTGTCGGTTCCGAAGAAGTAGTTGCAAATGCAGAACAATACTTAGAAAAGTATTTTACCTCTAACGCCAAAGGAGAATTTGTAAATGACACCCAAAACTGGCACGAAGAATTTGAATTAGGCTTCGATTTAAAAGACCTGAAATTCGAAGGCCAAGTGTATGTGCTTACCTCAGGAAAGACCTTTTCTGCCGCTGCCGATTTCGCTAGAATTTTGGGTCAATTGGATAATGTAATTCTTGTTGGTGAAGAAACGGGAGGTGCAAACGCAGGCAGAACAGCCAATATGCTTTTGAATTATAGCTTGCCAAATTCTGCCCTAATGGTTCAAGTTCCCGTAATTTCAGAAACCTTCCAGAATAAAGGAGACAGAAACGAAATAGGTCGTGGTGTGTTTCCTGATTTCGCGGTTAAGAAAACCTATACAGACTTAATCAATAAGCAAGATGCCGTTTTCAACTTCACGCTTGGCCTAATTGCTCATAAACCTAATTTGGTGGCCAGCACTTCTTTAGGTCAGTAAATTGTTCACCCAGCTTTTTAGCACATAATTAATCAAAATTCTGTTTCCCTAAGTACTCGGATTACTTACCTTTATTGAATGAGTAAACCCGAAAAAACACTCTTCCTTCTGGATGCCATGGCATTGATTTATCGTGCCCACTTTGCCTTCAGTAAAAACCCAAGAATTAGTTCAAAAGGATTAAACACAGGAGCCGCCTTTGGTTTCACCAATAGTCTTTTCGAGATTATTGATAAGAAAAAACCTTCGCACATTGCTGTGGCTTTCGACACCCCAGCCCCAACTTTTAGGCATGTAGATTACCCTCTCTACAAAGCCAACCGCGATGCACAACCTGAGGATATCCGTGTTGCTATTCCTTTAGTAAAAGACATTGTTCGGGCTTTCAATATTCCTGTTTTGGAACTCGATGGTTATGAAGCCGATGATGTAATTGGCACTTTTGCCAAAAAAGCTTCTGCCGAAGGCTTTGAAGTTTTTATGATGACCCCAGACAAAGATTACGGCCAATTAGTGGAAGAACATGTATACCTCTACAAGCCTGCATTTATGGGTAACGGGGTAGATATTATGGGAATTCCAGAAGTGTTGGCCAAATGGGATGTAGAACGAATTGATCAAGTTGTAGACATGCTCGGGCTGCAGGGTGATGCTGTAGATAACATTCCTGGAATACCAGGTGTGGGTCCAAAAACGGCTTCAAAACTGTTGAAGGATTATGGCACTGTAGAGGGCATCATTGCACATTCACATGAACTAAAAGGAAAACTGAAGGAGCGTGTAGAAGAGTTTGGCGCCCAAGGTTTGCAATCGAAAGAATTGGCCAGAATTTGCACTACGGTACCCATCGATTTTGATTCGTCCACGATGGAATACAAAGGGCCAAATAAAGAAAAGCTGACGGAGATTTTTGAAGAGCTAGAATTTCGTACCACTTTGAAACGAATTTTGGGAGAAGCCGCTGCTACTCCAACGGCATCGAAGCCAAAAGCGATTGTCAATACTTCACAAATGGGACTTTTTGGCGATGCTACACCAACCCTTTCCAACGGACCAGATGAACCTATTACTTCGGAAAAAGGTACATTAGCCAACACCGAGCACGATTATCATTTGATTGACACACCTCAAAAAAGAAAGCGGTTGATCAAGTACTTGATGGTGCAAAAAGAGCTTTGCTTCGATACGGAAACTGACAATTTAGAACCGATTGAAGCCAATATGGTTGGGCTGGCCTTTTCATACAAAAAAGGGGAAGCTTATTACGTACCCACCCCACAAGATCGCGAAGAAGCCCAAGCCATTATTGAGGAATTCAGACCTGTTTTTGAAAATGAAGCCATTCTGAAGATTGCGCAAAACGCGAAATACGATATTCAGATCTTGAAGAATTACGGTGTTGAGGTAAAAGGGCCAATCTTCGATACCATGATTGCCCATTATTTGATCGACCCAGACACGCGCCATAATATGGATGTGCTGGCCGAAAATTACCTCAATTATACGCCAGTTTCGATTACCGAACTCATCGGTAAAAAAGGAGTGAAGCAAGGCAACATGAAAGATGTCGACATTCACAAAGTAGCGGAATACGCGGGTGAAGATGCCGACATCACCTTCCAGCTAAAGCAAGTTTTTGCCGCTATGATGGAAGAAAACAAAGTGACCAAGCTTTTTGATGAGGTTGAAATTCCTTTGGTAAACGTATTGGCCGACATTGAATACAATGGCGTAAAAATAGATACAGATGCATTGGCCGCGATGTCGAAAGAACTGGAAGAGGAAAGCTTAAAAGCCCAAACTCAAATTTTCGAATTGGCTGGAAGTGAATTCAATATTGCATCGCCAAAGCAGTTGGGCGAAATTCTTTTCGATCAGATGAAGCTGATTGAAAAACCTAAGAAAACAAAAACAGGTCAATACGCTACGGGCGAAGATATTCTATCTAAACTGGCCGTAGAACATGACATTGCACGCATCATTTTGGAGTTTAGGGAATACCAAAAACTGAAGTCTACTTATGTAGATGCGCTTCCAAAAATGATCAGCCCGATTGATGGTTTGGTACACACCGATTACCGTCAGGCGGTAGCGGCTACAGGGCGTTTGAGCTCCAATAATCCCAACCTCCAAAACATTCCGATCAGGACCGAAAAGGGGCGTGAAATCAGAAAGGCTTTTATTCCTCGTTCCGAAGACCACATTCTTTTGGCTGCGGATTATTCGCAAATAGAACTGCGCATTGTAGCCGCTTTTGCTGAAGATGAGAGCATGATGGATGCCTTTAAAAACGGGCGAGATATTCACGCTACCACAGCCTCCAAAGTGTTTGGCGTTCCGTTAGAAGAAGTCGACCGTGATATGAGGCGAAAAGCCAAAGAAGTAAACTTCGGTTTGATCTATGGCATTTCAGCTTTTGGTTTGGCGCAAAACATTGGCATTAGCCGCACCGAAGCACAGCAAATTATTACGGCTTATTTCAACGAATTTCCTGGTGTGAAAAAATACATGGATGCCCAAGTGAACAAAGCGCGCGAGTTCACTTATGTAGAAACCATTTTAGGCCGAAGAAGGTATTTGCGCGACATTCATTCTAAAAATATGGTAGGTCGAGGTCATGCAGAACGAAATGCCATTAATGCCCCCATTCAGGGCAGCGCTGCGGACATGATTAAAGTAGCCATGATCAGCATTCACGATTGGATGAAGAAAGAAAAGCTTCAGTCAAAAATGATTATGCAGGTGCATGATGAACTCGTTTTCGATGTGTACAAACCCGAGCTTGAAATAATGAAAGAACGGATTCCAGCATTAATGAAATCGGCCATTGAGCTTTCCGTTCCTATGGAAGTAGAAGTAGGTGTAGGCAACAACTGGCTGAAAGCGCATTAATAGTTTGTTTATTTTACTCAACCCTCCAAAAGTTCAAGTTCATAGTTCAGCTGTTTTTAATAAATTCTGAGCATATCAAAGCATCAATTTTTGGAGGGTTTTTACCAATATTAAAACCACTATGGAATTACCAATCAGTTTAGCAGAGCTTCGCGAAGCACACGAACGCATAAAGCCGTTCATTCATCGCACACCGATTCTTACTTCGGAAAGTATCAATGCAATTGCCGGCTGCGAGGTATATTTCAAGTGCGAAAACCTTCAAAAGATTGGGGCCTTTAAAGCGCGTGGAGGATTGAATGCTGTGCTTTCGCTTTCTGAGGCACAAAGGGCCAAAGGAGTGGTGACCCACAGTTCGGGAAACCACGCGCAGGCCATGGCCATGGCGGCTAAAACTTGTGGTATTCCTGCTTACATCGTAATGCCCAACACCGCACCGGATGTAAAAAAGAAAGCAGTAGCAGGTTATGGCGCAGAAATTACTTTTTGCGAACCCACTCAAGCCGCTCGTGAAGCAGCCGCCAATCAGATTATGGAAGCAACTGGGGCTACTTATGTTTCGCCTTACAATGACAATAAAGTAATAGAGGGACAGGGCACTACGGCCATAGAGTTTATGGAAGACCAGCCTGATTTGGAAGTTTTGATGACGCCCGTGGGTGGTGGTGGTCTCTTGGCTGGAACCGCATTGGCGGCTCACTATTTAAAACCAAAAATCAGAGTTTTTGCCGGTGAGCCGAAAGGTGCAATGGATACTTTTCTTTCGATGCAAAAGGGTGAAATTGTACCAAACAAAACCACGAACACTATTGCCGATGGCCTTTTGGTGACCGTAGGCGATAAGAATTTTGCCATTATTCAGAAATTGGTGAAAGAAATTCTGGTAGTAAACGATCAGGAAATAGTTGATGCCATGCGCCTGATTTGGGAGCGAATGAAAATTGTGGTGGAGCCTTCTGGCGCTGTGCCTTTTGCTTCCCTATTAAAATACAAAGCCCAATTTACTGGTCAAAAAGTAGGCATCATAATTAGCGGTGGTAATGTTGATTTAGGGAAGCTGCCTTTTTAATTTCGCGTACTTTTTCATCTCTTCACCCATCTATCTGGTTGAATGCTTAATCTCGAGTTACTCTTTTAAACTTTTCGGCACAGCCTTCATCACATGGGCTCGGATCTGGTGTTAAGACCATAAGGTTATCTTCAGATTCAATTTTGTAGGTCACGTTAAACTGACTATCTGGGCAACTAAAGGTGATAGTTAAACGACCATCATCCCCAAACTGATAGGCGCCATCACACTCAAATTTGTCGGCAATTACAATATTGTCCTCTAAGAATGTATAAGTGTAGCCGTCTGCTACAGAAGACCATTGACCAGGTCCACCATTACTTGAGTACATTTCCACCAATTGCCATCTTCCTTTGATGGAAGCGGTATATATGTTGTCAATATCATTTTCACCACATGAACCGAGCAATAACGAGATTACGAATGCGCTAAATAAATTTTTCATTTTTTAATTAATTATGATATGATGAGTTCAGAATTTAGCTTTCAATCAGAAGCTCTCGAAGTACTTATTCTCTTGAACTTTGTATAACAACCTTCATCGCAAGATGATTCTTTTGGAGAAGTAACTAAGTAACCTTCAGCATCAATTCCATAATGAAAAACTAACCTCAGCTCTTTATCTTCACAGCTCAATTGCATGGTGAGCTCTGCTCCTTTTTCCACTTTCCTTGTTTGAAAAGAGCCATCAACCTGATCAACAGAACACCCTAGTATTGGCTCTTCAGTGGTAAGTGTTGAATCTGTTTTGAAGGTAATAATATAACCATTCTCCAACGCTTGATAGGGTTGAACTGAACCACCATCATACCGCCCAACAAGTTGCCAGACTCCAAATATGGAGTCATTTATTGGTTGTTCATCCTGATTATGACAAGACGAGACCAAAATGAGCACTAAAAGTATTGGTAAGGGTTTCATAGCGCATAATTTATTTAAGGATAACATGATAACTTACCGAAGGGCCTTTATTATGCATTCGGAGAACATAATTTCCTTTTTCGTACTTAGACACGTTAAGCTTACTAAAGGTGGTAACGCTTCCAGAAATGATTTTTTTGAAGCTATGGTTAAATAATTCGAATGAGAATGATTCATTAAGTTTATTCTACTCACCAAGGTATTTTATTCATAGACAGTTAGATAAACTTATAAGATTGGGCAAACAGAAACAAAAGAGTGAGAAGTTGCCACTTAAAACCCTTTTCAAGAAATAGCCTCCACCAACAACTGATAGTAAATGCTGCTAATGGGAATTACCTCGCTACCGATACTTAACTGATGCTTTTCTATTTTATTGATAAAGGTCTTATTGACTAAAAACGAGCGGTGGGTTTTTAAAAAGCCCTGTGGCAAGAGTAAATCCTCCGCTTGTTGCATTGTCATTCGGCTGAGGACTTGTTCGCTTTCCGTCACAAACTTTACATAGTTGCCTTCCGCCTTGGCGTATTTGATTTGCGCTATTTCAAGTCGTACATATTCATAACCTGTTTTCAGAAAAAGGTGCTGATCGTTCTTTTGTTCCAGTCGGTCGCTGGCCTTGTTCACTGCTTTTAAAAACCTCCCGAAATCGAAGGGTTTTAGCAGGTAATCTACGGTTTGAAAATCATAACTCTCTAAGGCGTATTCCTGATAAGCCGTGGTAAAGATGACCAAAGGTGCTTTCGAAAGGCTTTTCAGAAAATCCATTCCAGAGATATCCGGCATTTTTACATCCAAAAACAGCAAGTCAACGGAATTGGTTTTCAAGAATTCAAGGGCCTGATAGGCATTGGTAAAGCTCGCTTTCAATTCTAAAAACGGAATTTTATTGGCGTGGCTTTCGATGATGTCTAGCGCAATCGGTTCGTCATCTATGGCAATGGCTCTGATCATATCAAGGTGATTTTAATGTTGGCCTCAAAGCTGTCTTCCGTTTCATAAATTTGAAATAGGTGCTTTTCAGGGTAAAGAATGCCCAAACGCTTTCTCACATTCTCCAGTCCAATTCCCGATTTTCCTTTTTCAGGATCTTCCGCATGTTTGTGAACACTATTTTGCACATTCAAATGCACCTCTTCCGCATTACAAGTTAATTTTATTTTTACCCAAGAGGGTTTCTGAAAACTGACCCCATGTTTAAAAGCATTTTCAACAAAAGGAATGAGTACCATAGGCGTAATTTCTCCATGGCAGCCCTCGGCTACATCTACTTCCAATTGAAAATGATCCTTCTGTGAAATTCGTAAAGTTTGAAGTTCAATGTAATTACGGAGGTAGTCAATTTCCTTCTGCAAAGGAATTTTCTCAGCGTGGTTTTCGTGCAACATAAAACGCATCATCTCACTCAGCTGCTGCACGGCATGAGCAGTTTTTGGGCTTTCCTCTTTCAGCGCCAAACCATAGACCGTATTTAAAGAGTTAAACAAAAAGTGCGGGTTGATTTGAGATTTGAGCAGGGAGAGTTCGGACTCTGAGCTAGCTATTTGTAATTGAGTCCTTACCCCAGCCACATTAAATTTCCAAACCAGTATGGCTATAGTTCCTGATATAGCGGAGAACAATAGTAGCCTAAGTAGGAAAGCAGGAGCTTCGCCTAAAGCTGCAAGAAAGGAGGAGTCAAGCCCAAAAGCAATGATCACTAATACAGCTACAAAGGAATATGTTCCAAAACTTGAAATAAATCCAAAGGCCAACCTTTCAACCAAATTGTTAAAGACCAATTTGCCTTTTTCAAAGACAGAAGAAAGAATAAAAGACCCAACGAAACTTGAAGTTAGTGTAACAATCAAAAGGTTGAAGATGATTATAATAAAGCCAAAAGAAGAATTATTCACTTCTACACCAAAGAAGTATATCACTGAAATAATGAGAAAATTCAAAAAGTAATTGACGAACCAAAACCTCGAACCAAGTGAGTAAATGTTGATACCCTTACCTTTTGAATCATTGATAGTCAATAATGAAAACGTTGAGGAAGCAAACAAAGTAGCTAGTCCAATTATTGAATAGTAAAGTAATGGAGGGATAGTTTTGAAAATTTGAAAGTCATTAGAGTTACTTCTTAGCAGACTCAACTCGAAAAATGGATTTAAAAATTCATGAACTAGCGCACACAACCCACCATAGAGTATAGCATAAATTACAAACAGAAATGGCAAAAAGCGAACCCTAGACTTGTCTATTGATTTTTTGGATATAATACTTCCAAAGCAGAACAAAGCGACCAGCAGTAAAACTGATATACCTTTAGCAATGATAGAGTTAACGAGTATCGCTTTCGCCTCCTCGGGACTTTTGCCAACTTTAATAGCTTGATTAATTACAAAATCTCCTTGATTGATAAAAATAATAATCGCCACCATAACCGCCAATAGAAAAAGGCTAATGACAATGCTCTTAACTATGTATGTGTTTTTCATCTTTTTTTCTTCAATGATACCGTCTCATACACTCTTCAAAAAATAAATGTGACCAAAGCCCAAAACAATGTGACGGAATATAATCTATTCTTGCAAGCCAATAGATAATTAAGCATTTTGCTGTAAATATTAATACTATGAACACTCCCTTTCATTTGGCCTTTCCCGTAAAGGACATCGAATCTACCCGATCTTTCTTTGGCGACTTACTGGGCTGCGAAATTGGCCGCTCTACCGATAAATGGATCGACTTTAATTTCTTCGGCCATCAATTGAGTGCGCACGTAAAGCCCGAAGAATTGGCCCAAGCGCACGCCAATATTGTAGACGGTAAAAATGTACCTGTTCGTCATTTCGGAGCCATTTTAGAATGGAAGCAATGGCACACCTTAGCCGACAAGCTGAAAGCCCACGGAACCGAGTTTGTAATTGAACCTTACATCCGTTTCGAAGGCCAAGTAGGCGAACAAGCTACCATGTTCTTTCTCGATCCTAGCGGAAATGCTTTAGAATTCAAAGCCTTTAAAGACACCAGCCAAGTTTTTGCTAAATAGGAGTTTGAAAAACGAAAATTAATGAAAAAGCTACTTTCTGTATTCCAATCTCATCCTCGTTTATAACGAGGATGAATTCATCGAGCATTTTCAATTCGGTTTAAGCCGTAAAGTACTCCTCCAAGTCCTTTAAAGTAGTTTCGCTCGTTTGAATATCTTTCTGAACTTTGCCCCTTTCGAGCAAAACAATGCGTTCGCAAACTTCGGTAACGTGGTTTAAGTCGTGGCTAGAAATGAGTAAAGTTACATCCTTTTCTTCCTTCAGCTTTTTAAGAATTACCTTCAAACGAATTTGTGTTGTGGGGTCAAGGTTAGCAAAAGGTTCGTCCAACAAAATGATTTCAGGATTGCCCATTAAGGCCGCCACAATACCTACTTTCTTTTGGTTTCCTTTAGATAGGTCGCGAATGTACTTTTTCTTCCCTCTGATTTCATCGTTGAACAAATCATCGAACTGGTTTAAGAACTCCTGCAAATCACCTTTTGAATAATTGTGCAATGAGGCAATAAATTCAAAATATTCGTCTGGTGTTAGGTAATCTATAAGGAAGGATTCGTCTAAAAATGAGCCTGTATAGTATTTCCAATCTTCATTATTCTGAACGTTTTCGCCCTTAGAAAGCACCTCGCCTGTCGAGGGTCTAATCAGGTCCAAAATCATTCTGAAGAAGGTGGTTTTTCCCGCACCATTATTTCCAACCAAGCCAAAGCTTTCGCCTTTGGCAATATGCATTTCAGGAATATTGACAACCTCAACTCCTTTATAACTTTTCGAAAGTGTTTTTACGTCAATCATCTTAATGGTTTATTGGGATCTAAAACTTGCGGCAAATTTATGTCTTCGGCTAATGAAAAACTGGGTGAGGGCATTCAGCGTTTTATCACGGAATAAGAAGCCAATGAGCCCAGCCAAACCTGTTAGAACCAGCCCTAAATTTTCGTAACCGAGTATTAAAAATGGAGCGTAAAGTATGTAGGGCAAAATCATCATAGGAATCATAATGAGGAATTGCGCTGCGCCCACGCCTTCATAATTAAAGGCGGCTCCTTTATTCAAATCTATCTTTTTTGGGTTAAACATGGCCAATCGCATTACTGCGAATACGTTCAAGCCAATGTTGAACAAGTAAGCGACAAGGTTAATCAAAACAATCTTCCATCCGAAATAGCCATAGGCCAATGAAACTACGAATGCAATGGTAGATGTAGCCACAAACAGCCAGTATTTTGATTCTATAAACTGCCTAGAAGTAACCCTTCTGGTCAGAATAAAATCGAAATAGCCGCTCTCCCAACTCAACAAAAACTGACCATAATTGATAAAGAAAATACCTGTGATAAATACGCCCGCAAACATGAAGATGAACTGCATGTCTTGATAGGCATCATTAGTATAAAAAATCAATCCATAGAGTAACAATACCCCGCTCATGATCAAAGTGTTTCTTGGGCGTTTGTGGCGCAAAATCAATTTCAGTTCAAGTTGAATCAACTCACCAATTCTTCCATATTGTTTTAAAAACCCGAAATCTCCTGTTACCTTTTCTTCCTTTTTAATGGCCAATTCCTCTGGGTAAGTATTCTTCACCAAGAAGTTGTAGTTGAGCCTGTAAAACACAAAGGCCAATACTACGGGAATGGCGCCCAAAGCTGGTTGTTCCACAATAAAGCCAAAAGCGGCAGAAGATAAATCTGAAAACGAAACCAGATTAAAGTAATCGAGTGCAGCTAAAGCTGCCACAAAAACCAGAAGACCGATAAATAAATTAGGGATGTCATTCATCTTCTTTTTAAAGAGGATGACCACAAAATGCAGCGTTATAGAAAGGCCAACAATTGAGGCCAGCCAACCGAAAGCACTTACCGCGCCATAATCGGCCCCAACTCTTATGATAGAAAAAGGAAGAAAAAGCAAAACAGCCAACAGATTGAAAGCACTGAAAAGGCTCTTTCTAAACATAAAGTGAATGATCTTCCCTTTTCTAATAGGCAGGTGTAAATAGGGTTGAATTTCTAAAACAGGCACATTCTGCATAAAGAATCTGAGCATAAACTCCACCAGAAAATAATAGAGAATAAAGCCATTCACAAAAACCAGCGGGTCATTATCAGGGAAGAACTCCCTAACAAGTTTGTCCATTGCCACACCAGCAATCAGCACGTAGGCCAACATCATTAGGGCCGCAAAACCTAAGAAAACATTAGTAAGAAGGCTCTTTGCCCAAACAGGCGAGCGAAATTCCTTTTTCCAAATGTGCGATATAAGCTGGCTAATCATAGACTTAGTTTAAATTTCTATCCAATTCTATAATAGAGTAAAGAACTGCGTGTGCGGCTTTTATATAAAATGCCTGATTTACATTTTCAAATTCATCAGTGGCTTTGTGATAATGCTCGTGGTCTTCTACACCAAAATAAAGGAAGGGTATATTGTTCTTGTGAAAAACCCCATGGTCCGACTGCATCGTCCAATCGTCTTTACCCAAATCTGGAGAATCGTGGCCAAAAAGTAATTTCAATGGCGGCACCTCTACCTTTTCCAAAATGGATTTAAACTTAGGGTAGAAATGGGTTCCTGCTACATAAAGCTCGTTTTTATCATTGATACTGATCATGTCCATATTAACATTCAGAATTACATTCTCGATAGGAAACTCAGGATCATTAAAAATGGCTTTCGCTCCTTGCAGCCCCATTTCTTCGCCATCTAGCGCAGCAAAATACAATGTGTGTCTTGGCTTATTACTTTTAAAATATTCCATCATGGCGAGCATAGCCGCTACTCCAGAAGCGTTATCGTCTGCGCCATTAAATACTTCACCATTTCTCACCCCAACGTGATCGTAATGTGCAGTAATAATAAAAGCAGAATCTGACTCTCCTTGGATATAGCTTATAATATTTTCGCCCTTAATGGTATCTCCTCGGCTCACAAAAGTGAATGGGTGGCGGTAGCCCTTCACCAAACTTTTTGGGTTTACGGCATCCATTTGTTTAATGATAAACTGTCGGGCGGCTTCAGCACCTTTGGTTCCAGTTTTTCTGCCCTCAGCAGCATCATGTGAAAGTTTTCTTAAATCTTCTAACATGATTTCTGTATCCAGATCGTTTTGGGAATAAGCGCTAATTGGCGCACCAACAAATAAGACAATAAGGGCAAGGTGGAGGATATGCTTTTTCATTTTTATTTGGTTAAGTTCGAACGAAAATGAATCGAACATTCAATATTTCGGTTCTTTTCAGGTTAAACTTAGTGAATTGAATAGTAAGTTTTGAAGGTCATAATATATAATTTTCTTTTACTGCTTTTACTCGGCAGCTCGCCACTGAACGCTCAGGGAACGAATGCTACGTTGTCTGCCTTACTTCACATGAATGAGGCTTACGATCCTCCGCAAGATATTCTAAGTACTAAGTCAATTGTATTAATGGATGTACCAAAGGGTATGTCGGTAGAGGAAAGGTTGAAATTAGCGGATGAGTTGCAAGCCTTTTTTGCCGAGGTGGGTATTGATGCCGCAGCATATTTCCAAATCAACAGCTTTAGCTCCGTTAGCGGAATGGAAGAGCAAATTCCAGACTTTATTTTAAGACGAGATTTTAAGAATCTTATTTTTCTTACCGTTCTGAACCCAGAAAACGATTTTCTGTTAGGCATGGGCCCATTCAATGGAAAAAACAGTTTTTATGATAAAGGAGCTATATTTTGGTTAAGAAGAACGAACGATTTAAAAAGTGTTTTCAGTGAATTAACCACAAGATTAAAGAGCGATGAATTTCCGAAAGAAAACCTTCTTCTAAGTAATTCAGCAGAATTTTTTGAGCCTACTGTTTCTGGTTTTAAACAAGCCTATATTACCTTACCTAAAGAATTTGAAGGCAAAAAAATTGCTATTCCTCAAATAGAAACAGACCCGTTTGCACAACCCAATCCGCAGGCTTTGGGCATTGAAGCCATCACATCGGCAAACGCTTTTAAAAAGGAACTTTTAAACCGAAAAAACTCCTTCGAAGCCTTAGTTGCCAGTGATTCTACTTTGTTCCAAATTATAAATGTTGAAAACAAAACCGATGCTGATTTAAGACGCGCCAGAGTAGATTATGTGCTTCATTATATTGAAGCCAACGCCCAAAATGTCTACACCTTTTTACCTTTTGAAAAGCGTAAGGAAAACAAAACAGGTGTATTAGTAAAATTCTTTTTACGCGACACCCGAACCAATATTGCTTTTTTAGGAAGTGAATGGGACGCCAAAGAAAACTGGAATCAAGCCCTTAATTCATTTATTACCCAAATCAACAGTATGAGGGATAAATAACCCGATTGAACACTTTATTGCCCATCGGTATATTTTAGAAAGATTTTAAAAGTAAGATTAGCTACCTTCCTCATTAAATTAAAACTTAAACAAATGAGGATATCAGCAGTATTAGGGTTTCTATTTTTAGGGCTGCAAGCACTAGCCCAGAACACCCAAGTAGATTACGAATCTATCTACAAAATCAAAGATGAAGGATTTAATAACAGTCAGGTAATGGACATTGCTTGGAACTTGACTGACAGAATTGGGCCTAGACTTACGGGTTCTGAAGGTTTGAAAAAAGCCTATGACTGGACATCACAAAAATATAAAGATTGGGGCCTGACCAATGTTAAAGTTGAAGCTTGGGGCGATTTTGGTCCAGGATGGGAAGTAGACAAAAACTACCTTGCCATGACTGTTCCTTATTACCAAGCCATGATTGCAATTCCAAAAGCATGGACACCTGGTACTGGAAAAGAAATTACGGCAGAAGTGGTTTATGTTGAGATCAATTCTGAAGAAGACCTAGCTAAATACAAAGGCAACCTTAAAGGCAAAGTAGTTTTAATGCCTACTACAATTAATGCTGAAAACGGTTTTGAAGCCGATGCACACAGGTATACAGAAGAAGAATTAGAAGGCCTTACTAAAGTTACTGTAAGAGGTGGCGGAGGTGGTGGAAACTTCAGTGCCAGCAGAATGTCTGAGTTCAGAAGAGCTTCTAACCTAAGAAGAGCCGCCTATACCATGTTAAAAGAAGAAGGCGTTGCAATGATTTTGAATACTAGCCGCGGTGGAGGCCAGGGAACATTCTTTACTTCAAACGGATCGAGAAATGATGACAGCGCGCTTCCAGAAATGGAAATGGCACCTGAGCATTACAACAGAATGGTTCGTTTGCTACAAAAAGGCGAAAAAGTAATGGTTGAAGCAGAAACTAAAACTCGCTTCTTGAAGAATGATACCAAAGGATATAACGTATTAGGAGAAATTCAAGGTTCTGATGCTAAATTGAAAAATGAAGTAGTTATGTTAGGTGCTCACCTCGATTCTTGGTTTGCAGGAACAGGCGCTACTGATAACGCTGCCGGATCAGCTGTAATGATGGAAGCAATGAGAATCTTAAAAGAATCAGGCGTAAAGCTAAGAAGAACAGTAAGAATCGCTCTTTGGAGTGGTGAAGAGCAAGGTATTTTTGGGTCAAGAAATTATGCTCAAAACACATTCATGACAGACAAAAAGCCTAATGCAGCTCACCAGAACTTCTCTGCTTACTATAACATGGACAACGGAACAGGAGCCATTAGAGGAATTTACTTACAAGGTAACGAAGCTACTAAAGGCCTTTTCGAAGAGTGGTTCAAGCCTTTCCACGATATAGGAGCAAGTACAATTACCGTAAACAACACGGGCGGTACCGATCACCTTGCGTTTGACGGTATTGGTTTACCTGGTTTCCAGTTTATTCAAGATCCAATTGCTTATAGCACAAGAACACACCATACCAATATGGATGTATTTGAAGCTTTAGAAGAAGTTGATTTGAAAAAGAACGCAGTAATCATTGCCGCTTTAGTAATGCAAACTGCTAACATGGACGCTAAAATGCCTAGAAAACCAAAAGAGTTTAAATAAGTAGTATTAGATTTAGAAATAGCGAAAGGCCTTGTCTGTAAAAGATAAGGCCTTTTTCTTTGATAGCTTAGTCAATAAAGCTCTGGGTTGATAAAAGGAATTAGCGCCAATACTATGGCTGGCCTGTAATATTCCGATCTGTCTATCAAATCGTGGGTTAGAATACCCACCGCGCCATTAGTCTGTTTAGAGTTAGATCGCTTAAACACCATATCATCTGCCAGACCCAATTCTATTCCTTGATGTATTAGTTCTACAATTTTTGGTGGAAGAGTAAAGGTGGCAGTTCTAGATTCGCCCTTTTGGTCATTAGAAATTATGCTTATCCATGCAAAGGCTAACATTTCGCCTGCTTTTGTTTCAGAAATTCCTCCTTCTATTCCAACCCAATAGTCTGCTTTGGGCTCGGCAGACTGCGCATTCTTTGCTCTGTTTCTTGCCCCCTCAAGGGTTTCTGAATCGGTCATTGGCTGGTCTGCCACATTGGAGGGAACATTTATTCCTGAAAAAATAAATGATTCATTTTTGAATACTTCCTGAAATGCCTTTTCGGTACATTTAATTTTTACCGGGTTTTGAGAGGCTATAACTACCTTAATCATTTTTAATTATCCCTTTCCATTCAGTTCTGCAAGCTTATCTGTCATTTTCAGGCGTTCGTAGAAAACCTTAAGTGCACGGATTGTTCCTGGGTCATCTGGCTTAATTTTTCTACACATTTCCATATAAGGCAAAGCCTTTCTCGTCCAGTTATGGCCTACTTCTTCTGTATTTTTTCCGCTAATAACGTATTCTTCCTCGCTCATTAAATTAATTCGGTCATATACTCGATTGGCCTGTTCGTTAATCATTACCGCGTAATTGTAATTGGCGGTAAAATCTTTGGGGTACTTATCGAGGTAGATTTCATAATCTTCAGAAGCCATCTCGAAATATTTTTCCGAACGCTCTGGCAATCCATTAGCGTAAGCGTCTTTAAAAATGCGATCGAAAAGGTCGGCACGCCTTAATCTCAATTCATAATTATTCGGAATGCGGTTAAGAACGGTATTTAATCGAGATTCAGCCTCTTCAAATTTATTCAACCTAATTAGCGCTCTTACCTCTTCGGCAATATAAGGCAGGTGATCGGGGTACTCAAAAAGCGCTTCTTCAATCATATCTAGCCTTTCTTCAAGCGGGGCATTCATGGCCTGTTTACAACTAATCAGACTGTTATAAACTGTTTTGCTTAACCTGGTAAAAGATTTCATCGCCAGATAATACTTAATGGCTTGCTGATAATTTTGAGCGTTTTGTGCACTAAGCCCTGCATATAAATAGGCTGTGGTATCTTGTGGCATAACGGCCTGTGCCATCTCAAAATACTTTGTTGCCGACTCAAATTTCAGTTCTTGATAATCCTTGTATCCTTTATTTATTCCATAAGCCCAAAGAATCTCCAATTGATTGTTTGCAAGCCGATAAAGATTGTCTGTCGGCTCGGTAAGTATTTTGGTTTTATTATAGCACAAGGCTACTTCACCGGCAAAGTCTTTTAGGTCTGGTTTAAATTTGCGAAACTCAGGGGCATCGCTATTGAGAATTTCATGATAAATGCGGCCTTTGGTATACCAAGCTCTAGCGCTTTTATCTCCATCGGGGCTTTCAAAAACCTCATCTATAGTTTCTTTAGCCTCTATATACTTGTTGTCATTCAAAAAAGTACTTGCCACAGTCACCAAGTCCTGAGAATAACTAGGACCGGTAAGCAGCGCAAATAGTATGGTAATAGTTAGCCTCAAATCGGTTAAATGGAACGACACGTGAAAATATGAAATATTGTAATAGTGGGCATTATATTTTCAACAAGTATATAAAATCAAACAATGAATAAATTTACATTCAAGCCACAATAGCTGCTGATGGAATACAGAAATAAGCATTTTACTTCCAAACATTAAAAACTCCATAACAGACCTATTGCATTCCGCTAGCCATAGGGTTAGGTACTGAACTTGACTAAAAACATCAAAGTCCATCAAAAAACAAATGTTATTGGAGAGGGTGTGAGGTAAAGGATCAGTTCTAAAAAAACAGAACAGTCAAATATATGAAATATAATATTGAGGGACATATTAAATATGCCCCTCATGGTATTTTAGCTATTGTTTTTTCCAGTTGGGGAGTCTACCTGATGTGAGTGGTGCTCCTAGTTGATCCAACTTTACATCCATTCTGATAAACTCATTCACCAAAGCTTTCACTTTTGGTAAAATTGGAGCAAACTCATCGGCAGCAATATCATAATTGGTTTTGGCTGTTCCCGTAACATTAGAGGTAGAACCAAAAATATCATACACTGCATTTTGCGCCCGCTGGCTTGTAGCGTACTCTCCATCCATATCTAATTGGCCATAGTCAGAATCTCCATTGAGTTCAATATTTAGGGCTTTTACCTTGTTCTCTAAAACTAGAATTTCCTTGATCAGCTCATTGCTTTCTCTGGCAGGAAAACCCTTGGCAGCCGCTTTATAGCTGGCAATTTTTCCATTCATTTCGCCCAATACGGAACGAGTTGAGTTAACAGCTTGCATTAAAGCCATTGCCTTCTTTTTGAAATTTGCCATCGCTAACCAGTCATCTGCCGGAATTGTTTTATTGTCGATATCTTTCACTGTAAAGCTTACCGGCCCAGCCAATTCACTGATTTCACCCTTTATATTTTGCGATAAGCTCACTGTATAGTTGCCTGGAACAACATATACGTTAGAAGAAGGCAAACTACTAGTGACAGACGCTTGTCGTTCATTCACTGGACCAAAGCCCGCATAAGTCATATCCCATGTAATTTCACTAATGCCTTTTCTCAACGGACTTCTCAATTCACTTACAATATCACCCGTTTGATCTTTTATGGTGAAAATTAAGAAGGAAGGAAGTTCACTTTCTTCTGCTTTGAGTTCTTCTAGAGTTGGGTAAGGAATGACTTGCCCATTTTTAAAGGCTTCCGCATCTTTTTTCGACCTTTCTGCTTTCAAAGAACTCACGCCCTCTTTCACATAGTAAGTAAAGGTTGCTCCTCTCTTGGGGTTGTCTGCCGCAAAAAACATTTCGCCTTGAAAACCTTTGTCTGCACTACCCAAACTGCCCAGCGGCTGCCAAGTGTTGTACATCAATGCATCCTTAATTTTGAAAATATGGCCGTCCTTGGCCAATAAATCTTGTGTCATTTCTCGAAGTGGTGCATAATTATCTAACACATAAAAACCTCTTCCGAAAGTAGCCAGTACTAAATCATTCTCTCTTTCTTGAATAGCAATATCGCGTACATTCACAGCCGCAGGCAACCCAGCAGATAACTTCGTCCAGCTTCCTCCTTCATTCATCGAAACAAAAACACCGTATTCAGTTCCTGCAAATAGGATATTCGCATTCACATGGTCTTGTTCTAAAGCGTAAACAGCGCCTTTGGGTAAGTTCGAAGAAATGCTCGTCCATGTTTTTCCCTTATCGTTACTTTTATACACATAAGGGTTGAAGTCACCACTTTTATGGTTATTAAAAGCTGCGTAAACCGTATTTACATCGTGCTTCGAAGCAATTAAATCATACACATAGGTGTTTTCAGGAACGCCAGAAAAACGATTGATTTTTCTCCAGTTCTTTCCCCCATCTTCAGTAATATTGATTTGGCCGTCATCTGTTCCTACATAAAGTAAGCCCTCTTGCAAACGTGATTCATCTAGAGAAACCGCAGCGCCATATCGTGAGGTAGAACCATTTTTCGCAACGGCATCCATAGGCCAGATTTTGCCCATAATCGGCAATAAATTTCTGTCAATGTCTTGGTCGAGCTCACCACTTATTACTTCCCAAGAGTCACCACGATCTGTACTTTTGAATAGCTTATTTCCACCAAAATATACCGTTTTATGATCGTGTGGGCTGATCATTAAAGGAGAATCCCAGTTAAAATTATACTGCCTTTCGTCTTTTCTTGGTTTAGGCTGAATGCTCACCGCTTCGCCACTTTTTCTATCGAAACGAACGATTCCGCCATTTTGCGACTGAGAGTATATAATGTTCGGATCTTCAGGGTCTGGAACCGATTCGAATCCGTCACCACCTTGAGTTACAATCCAATCGGAACTCACAATACCATGACGGCTGAGCGTCTGTGAAGGGCCATGCAAGCTGTAGTTATCTTGGGTTCCGCCCATAATATTATAGAAAGGATATTCATTGTCTACTGAAACTTTATAGAACTGAGTAACCGGTAAATTACTAAAGAACTTCCAGTTTTCGCCCCTGTCGAACGATTCGTAAACACCACCATCAGAGCCTTGCAATAAGTGATTTGTATTGTTTGGGTCAATCCATAGGGCGTGGTTGTCCCAGTGCTTACTTTTCTCTCCTAGGCCAGAAAATGTCTTTCCACCGTCTTCTGTAATTTGTGTAAACGTATCTAAAAGGTAAACACGGCCTACATGTACTGGGTCGGCCACAATTTCTTGATAGTAATTTCCGCTAGAAGAAGTACTACTCATTTTCTGCCAAGAGGCTCCTCGATTGGTACTTCTGAAAAACCCACCTTGTCCACTTTGCGCTTCAACTACGGCATACAAAACTTCTGGGTTGGCTGGCGAAATGGCCATTCCAATTCGGCCTTTGTCCACACCTGGCAAACCACGGTTTATTTTTTCCCAAGATTTACCCGCATCCATCGATCTGTAAATACCCGATTCTGGGCCTCCACCTAAATAAGTCCATTGTCTTCTTCGTCTTTGATGGGCTGTGGCATAGAGTATATCTGGATTTCTCGGGTCGAAGTGTACTTCATTTACTCCCGTGTGTTCACTAATTTCTAAAACTTTCTCCCAGTTTTCGCCACCATCTGTGGTTTTATAAAGGCCACGATCACCGCCTGCACTCCAAACCGGACCGTAAGCAGCTACATAAACTACATCAGAATTTCGAGGGTCAATAGCGATCATTCCAATGTGTTCTGAGTTTTTCAAGCCCATGTTTTTCCATGAGCTGCCCCCGTCTTCAGATTTATAAACCCCATCGCCATAAGAAACGGAACGCTGGTTGTTGTTTTCGCCAGTACCTACCCAAACTACATTGTGGTTATTCGGGTCGATTTCTACCGTTCCGATAGAATACGAACCTTGTCCATCAAAAATTGGGGTGAAAGTGGTACCCGCATTGGTGGTTTTCCAAACACCGCCTGCTGCTGCACCTACATAAAATTCGCTATGGTTTGAAGGGTTCACGGCTATATCGGCAATTCTACCTGAGGTAAGCGCTGGACCAACACTTCTGAATTTAAGTGTACCGAGAGAAATCCCTTTTAAGGGGTCATCTATCTCGGTCTTAGTTTGTTCTTTTTTATTGCGTTGTGCAAAACTGTTTGCAGAAATAAGAAGGAAGGCCATAGAAAAGCATAAGGCCTTGAAGAAGTTAAGATGTTTCATTCTAGTGTGTTTTGTGGTGGAAGAAATATAGGTTTTATTTCAAACAGTACATAACGCCCACTCTAAATTGCCACTTCTAAGAGTGCAATAAAAAAGGTCTGATTTTCAAAATGAAAATCAGACCTTAATATATTCCGCTAGAAAAAACTATGCTTAGAGCTTTCTAAGTAAGTTATTGATAGAGGTAACTTCCGTTAGCTTAGACTTTAGCTCCTCCACTGAAATTCTGATTTGACTTAAATCATCTCTATCACGAATTGTAACTGTATTGTCTTCCAAAGTTTGGTGATCGACAGTTACACAATATGGTGTTCCAATGGCATCTTGTCTTCTATAACGTTTACCAATGGCGTCTTTTTCATCGTATTGGCAATTGAAATCAAACTGAAGATCAGCCAAAATTGCTCTCGCTTTTTGTGGAAGTCCTGAATCTTCCTTTTTCAATAATGGCAAAATAGCCACTTGATAAGGCGCTAACGCTGCTGGTATTTTCAATACTGTTCTTTCGCTACCATCTTCTAATGTTTCTTCAGTATAAGCAGCGCTTAGCACAGCCAAAAACATTCTGTCTAAACCAATTGAGGTTTCAACTACATAAGGCACAAATGATTCATTATCCACCGTATCGAAAAACTGAAGTTTCTTTCCAGAATATTCTTCGTGTGCTTTTAAATCAAAGTCGGTTCTAGAGTGAATCCCTTCCAGCTCTTTAAAGCCCATCGGGAAATTAAACTGAATATCGGCAGCGGCATTAGCGTAGTGCGCTAAGTTAATATGATCGTGGAAACGGTAGTTTTCATCACCCAAGCCAAGGGTTTTGTGCCATTTCATTCGTTTTTCTTTCCAGGTTTCGTACCAAGTCAATTCTTCACCTGGCTTTACAAAAAACTGCATTTCCATTTGTTCGAACTCACGCATTCTAAAAATAAACTGACGCGCGATTATTTCATTTCTGAAGGCCTTTCCGATTTGGGCAATACCAAAAGGCACCTTCATTCTACCAGATTTTTGAACGTTCAAGAAGTTGACGAAAATTCCTTGAGCTGTTTCTGGACGCAAATATATTTTGTTAGCTCCTTCGGCCACAGAACCCATTTCTGTAGAAAACATTAGGTTAAACTGACGAACGTCTGTCCAGTTTTTAGAGCCCGAAACTGGGTCGGCAATACCTAATTCTTCAATAAGGGCTTTAACATCGGCCAAGTTTTCGGTTTCTAAACTATTACCTAAACGCTGGCTGATTTCGTCTATTTTTTCTTTATTTCTGAGCACGTTAGGGTTGGTGGCCAGAAACTGCTCCTTATCGAAAGCATCGCCAAAACGCTTCTCAGCCTTTTCAACTTCTTTGGTAATTTTTGCTTCAATTTTATCGAGGTATTCCTCAACCAAAACATCCGCACGGTATCTTTTTTTCGAATCCTTGTTATCAATCATCGGATCGTTAAAGGCATCTACATGGCCTGAGGCTTTCCAAGTGGTAGGGTGCATGAAAATCGAGGAGTCAATTCCTACAATGTTTTCATTCATTTGCACCATGGCTTTCCACCAATACTGCTTGATGTTGTTCTTTAGTTCAACCCCGTTTTGACCGTAGTCGTAAGCGGCAGAAAGTCCATCATAGATTTCGCTCGATTGAAAAATAAAACCGTATTCCTTCGCATGCCCAGCGATTTTTTTCAGCTGATTATCGTCATTTTGTGCCATGCGGCAAAGATATAGAAAAGGCTTTCAACATGTGCAATGCATTACTGAAAAAGGAAACTTCCGCTTATCAAGTCTCGGCATAATCCTTGAGGCTTTTTGCGAGTCTTAGAAATCAGAATCCTTATATTTGTTTGGTATGAAAAGAAAGCTTTCCACAGCCGTACTTATTTTGGCCGTCATTGTTGGTGGTATTGTTGGTGTTCAACAGTATCAGCTTTATCAAACAAAACAGTACAGCCCTGCTGAAATCGCATCATATAGTAATAATGCCATAAATATTGAGGTTACTTACAGTAGGCCATTTAAGAAAGACCGAGAGATCTTTGGCAAGCTTGTTCCTTATGGCAAATGGTGGAGAACTGGCGCTAATGAAGCTACTACTATTCAGCTTTCTAGAGATGTTTCCTTTTCTGGAAAAACCCTAAAGGCAGGTTTATATTCTTTAGTAACTATTCCTGGAGAAACAGAATGGCAAATCATTTTCAATAATCAGATTCACGATTGGGGTACGGTTTATACTCCTGAAGATGATGAGCTAAGGGTAATAGCAAAAGTAGAAGAACTGCCCGAAGTGGTTGAACAGTTTACCATTGATTTTTCTGAAGAAAACGGAGGCCCTGTGCTCATTATGGCATGGGATAAAATTAAAGTCTCAACTCCATTCAAAGTGCTTTAAATTCCCCTTAAATTTTATTCCTTCTTTTTAATTGTCTGATAAGTAGAATTAATTACTTCTTCAGGCCTGACCCATATCTGCATTTTTCTGAACTCATTAAACCTTGTTGTGCTATTACCATCAAAGAGCCATAACAAACAAAAAGGAAATGAGGTCAATAATTAAAATCTTGATGGTAAGCTTGATTGGTATATCAGCAAACCAAATGTTAGCTCAGAACACTAATAAAACTTTGTTACAAACAGAGCAAATGGCAGCGAGGCTCGGACTAAATGAGCAACAGAAATTAGCACTGGATAAGGAACTGAAAGCAGCGCAAACGGAGCGTAAAGCCTCTATGGAAAAAATGAGGGCTTTGAGAGAAGAAATGAAACGCGATGCTTTTGTAGAAAGGCAAGCTAAAGAAGAAAGACTTAAGGAAATTCTAACCGAAGAGCAATACGCAAAATTACAAGAGGTTAAGAAAGATGGCCAAAGAGCTCGGGTACAAGGCCAAAGAAATCGAGGAGAAATTAGGGGTAGAACAAATAGAAATGAAGCTCGCTTTTCATCCCGAAATAACAGAAGAAATATAGGCAAGCGTATGATGATGCAAAAGCGCAATGCCGAAATGAAAGAAAGGGCCAAAGAAAAAAACGAGCCTAAAAAAGACGGAGGAAATTAAAGATTTGTATAAGTGTAATATGTGGTTGTTTTGTAAAAAGGGGTCGATCGAAAGGTTGGCTCCTTTTTCATTTTGTGTATACATTAAATTTTGTACTTCTATTTCAGCTGCTTTAATCTGGTATCAATATTTAAACCTTTAGTAAGCGTTTTGTGTACCGGACATTTATCTGCAATCTGCAAAATTCGCTCACGTTGTTCTTCACTCAAATTTCCTGTTAGTTCAACCTCTCTATCTATAAATTCCATTTGTGCAGGCAGCCCATCTATAGCATCAGCAGCATGGCGCTTATCAAAAGTTAGGTGTACTTTCACATCATCAAGCTCCATCTTTTTATGATTGGCGTAAAGCCTTATGGTCATGGCTGTGCAAGCTCCCAATGCAGAAACGAGCAAGTCATAAGGGGTTCCTCCTAAGTTGGTTCCGCCTACAGCCTTGGGTTCATCGGCAATTAAGTAGTGTTTATTGGCCATTATTTCAGAAAAGAGACCATCTTCCTTCTCATTTCTAACCACCACCTGATGTGTGGTTTCTAGGCCTTCTTCACTCACTTCCAAATCCACGTATCGCTTAGCCCAAGTGGCAATTGTTTCGCCTACATAAAGTGAGTCTGCCTTGTCAGTTAGCAAGTGGTCTGCCTTGTCTAATGATATGTAACTTTTTGGATGATGCGCAGCAACATAAATCTTTTCTGCATTTGTGATGTCCACCGTTTCATCTTGCGGAGAATGGAAAATAAGTAGTGGTTTTCTTAACTCACTAATAACTGAAGTAAGTTCTGTTTTATCCAGATCCTCTATAAACTGCTGCTTAATCGTAAATGGTCTTCCTCCCAATGAAACCACCGCCTTACCATTTTCTTCAATCTCTTCTAACGAACTTTTAAAAAGCCTTTTTAGGTGAGGTGTATCTGCTGGCGCACCAATAGTAACTACAGATTTTATAAAATCTAGTTGGCTTGCTGCCATCAATACCGCTGCACCTCCCAGTGAATGGCCAATTAGAATACTTGGGGCTTCGTAGTTCTCGGCCAAATATTCAGCGGCAACAATAAGGTCTTGAACATTCCCAGAAAAGTTGGTGTCTGCAAAATCACCCTCACTTTCGCCCAAACCCGTAAAATCAAACCTTAACACAGCAATTCCTTTCGAGGTTAATGCTCTGCTAATATTTGTAACCGCAATTAAATTCTTGGAACAGGTAAAGCAATGCGCAAACAAAGCATAGGCCAAGGGCTTCCTATCTACAGGCTGTTCGAGTTTTGCAGAAAGCAGAAAACCTTCAGCATTTTTGAATTGAAGTTTAATCGTTTTCATGGCCATTGTAGGTTTATTTTTTTAGGTTAATCTATAAAACGAAAGCAAGAGTATACACCTATAACCAAAAAGTGTTTGGTTCGTTAAAAACGATGTGCTCTTTAGAGCCGCTATTTAAAGATTTATTTTTTAGGCATAGGTAAGGGTAAATACCAAGCGCCTTGTTTTCTAATAAATCTACCTATAAAAAAGGTCGCTCAAATAAATCTCTAAAGGAAGAGGAGTCCGATAGAAGAACAAAACAACAAATTTGAACGATATAGATGAGGCACTATCTTAACCGATAGTGCTTTTTTATTTTCTATTGAAAAGATCAATTGGCCTAGCCGCTTAAAACAAATATCTTTGCAAACGGTTTATCAAGGCTAAATTCCTACCATGCAAAAAGAAAAAATTGGTGTATTACTCGTTAATCTAGGCACACCAGATAGTCCTTCCACATCAGACGTTCGCAAATACTTACGCCAGTTTTTAATGGATGGAAGAGTAATTGACATTCCTTTTCTTTCAAGATTTCTCTTAGTTCAGGGCATTATAGCCCCTTTAAGAGCACCCAAATCGGCAAAAGAATATGCCAAGCTATGGGTAGAACGGGGCAGCCCTTTGAAATTTTACGGTTATGATGTTCGCGATTCTTTGCAAGAGTTATTAGGGCCTGGCTATAAAGTGGCTTTGGGCATGCGTTACCAAAACCCAAGTATTGAAGAGGCATTAAACGAATTAAAAGCAGCCAGCGTAAGCCGAATTATTGTGATTTCGCTGTTCCCTCAATATGCATCGGCCTCCACTGGCTCTGCTGTACAAGAGGTGAATGATGTGGTTAACAAATGGCAAGTGATTCCTTCCATGAGTTACATTAACCAGTTTATGGATCACCCTAAGTTTATTCAGGCTTTTGCAGAAAACGGACTTAAGCTAATGGAAACCACTGATTACGATCATGTGGTTTTCAGTTACCATGGTTTGCCAGAACGCCAAATCAAAAAAGGTTCAGATGGAAATCAGTGTCAGCTGGGTAGTTGTTGTAATAAGTTTCATGAAAAAAACCGCTACTGCTACAGAGCACAATGTTTTTATACTTCGCGCCTTTTGGCTGAAAAACTAGGCTTAAGAGAAGATCAGTATACCATCAGTTTTCAATCTAGGCTGGGTAAAGACCCATGGATTAAGCCTTACACTGATGAAATTTTGAAAGACCTTCCTGAAAAAGGAATTAAAAAGGTATTGGCTTATTCTCCGGCCTTTATTGCCGATTGCCTTGAAACTACTGTTGAAGTAGGTGAACAATTTAAAGAAGAATTTATGGAAGCAGGTGGAGAAGTTTGGGATTTGGTACCAAGCCTTAATAACTCACCAACTTGGATTGAAGGTTTGAAAGAAATGGTAGAAAACGCTTAAGCGACTAATTCGCAGCGCTAATTTGTTCTATTCGGATAAATGCTCCGTCACCCAATAGATTGGCGCAATCAGACAGTTCATCCAGGATTTCCCCTTTAATGAATACCAAAGCTCCATTTTGCTTGTATTGGGCAGGTAAGAATGTGGGAACGAAGTATCGCCCACCATCGGTTTGGAAAATGTATTCACAATTAAGGCTTACTGTAGCGCCTTCTACAATTGTACCTCTGAGTTCAGAAATATCAATGTCTTCATCAGCGCAACTCAAAAGGAAAAAAGAAAACAAGGCCAACAGATAAATTGGCCTTGTTACGATTTTATACAATATGGA
Source organism: Roseivirga seohaensis subsp. aquiponti (assembly GCF_001267955.1). Classification (NCBI taxonomy): domain Bacteria; kingdom Pseudomonadati; phylum Bacteroidota; class Cytophagia; order Cytophagales; family Roseivirgaceae; genus Roseivirga; species Roseivirga seohaensis. The sequence continues at coordinate 131,426 of NZ_JSVA01000001.1, read as the reverse complement.
ACGAAATTCGTTCTTCATTTTTAAGCGTGTACTGGGTTTAGAATCTCAACGAGTTTTTCAACCGTATAGTCTACTTCTTCTGCTGTAGAGTATTTCCCGAAAGAAAAACGAATGCCTTGTCTTTCTGGGTCTGCTTTTATTCCTGTCAACACATGAGAGCCTGTATTGGCACCGCTAGAACAGGCACTTCCGCCAGAAGCAGAAATTCCATTAATATCTAAGTTGAAGAGCAGCATATCATTGTCTTCGTGTGCAGGAAAACTTGCATTCAACACTGTGTAAAGGCTGTGGCCTTCTCTGATGTCACCATTAAATTCTATTCCAGAAATGTTGTTTTTCAAACCTTCAATCATTCTGGTTTTTAACCCTTGAATGTGCTTAGCATGGCTGTCCATATCACGATAAGCAATTTCCAGTGCTTTGGCTAAGCCAACTATGCCGTAAACATTTTCTGTTCCGCCTCGGTGGTTTCGCTCTTGGCCTCCGCCTTCCACAAAACGACCAATTTTTTTACTCTTACACACCCTTAAAAAACCAACACCTTTTGGGCCGTTGAATTTGTGCCCTGCACCAACAATAAAGTGGCAAGCCAATGCCTGCAAATCATGTTTGAAATGCCCCATGGTTTGCACCGTATCGGAATGGAAAACGGCATCGTACTCTTTACACATCTCACCAATTCTGGCAATGTCATTTAATGTTCCAATTTCATTATTGGCGTGCATAATAGACACCATTGACCTTGAATTGTTCTTTAAGAGGCTATTCAGATGGTCATAATCAATGTGGCCTTGGTGATCGAGGTCTACAAAGCTCAATTTCACTTTACCTTGAGCTTCAAGTTTTTCTGCTGTTTGCAAAACCGCCTTGTGCTCAATTTTCGAAGTGATTAAATGCTTTAAATCATAGGCTTCTACACTGCACGTAATGGCAGTATTATCGGCCTCAGTTCCGCCAGAAGTAAAGAAGATTTCAGAAGGAGTTGTATTTAGCAACTCAGCTACCGTTTTTCTTGCACGTTCAATCTTCGTTCTTACCTCACGGCCATGGGCATGAGTAGACGATGGATTACCATACATTTCGAGCATCATTGGTTTCATGGCCTCAAAAACCTCAGGATCCAATGGTGTTGTAGCAGCGTTGTCTAAATATATCCTTTTCATTCTATCAAGATTTTGACGAAACGATTTCTTTAATATCTGTAATAATTTTATTGGCCAAATACTCGGCTGTTGCTTGAGATTCAGACTCAGAATATATACGAATAATTGGCTCAGTGTTCGACTTTCGCAAATGTACCCATTCTTTGTCAAACTCTATTTTTACACCATCAATGGTGTTTACTGGCTGCTTAGCATATCGATTTTGCATACCTTCCAGCACTTTATCCACGTCAATCTCTGGCGATAAATCAATCTTATTTTTTGAGATATGGTAGTTAGGGTAGCTGGCCCTCAGTTGAGACATTTTCTTTCCACTTTTAGCCAAGTGAGTTAAGAAAAGGGCGATTCCTACTAGGGCATCTCTACCATAATGTAATTCAGGATAAATGATTCCACCATTTCCTTCGCCACCAATTACGGCATTCGTTTCTTTCATTTTGGTCACCACGTTCACTTCGCCTACAGCAGCGGCTTCGTAAGTACCTCCTCTTTTTTCGGTTACATCTCTCAAAGCTCTTGTTGAAGAAAGATTTGAAACGGTATTACCTTTGGTTTGCGATAGCACATAATCGGCCACCGCTACTAAAGTATATTCTTCGCCAAATGGGTCTCCATTTTCTGACACCATTGCCAAACGGTCTACATCAGGATCGACTACAAAACCAACGTCATAAATGCCTTTCTGCATAATTCTGGTAATGTCTCCTAAATGCTCTGGAAGCGGTTCGGGATTATGAGGGAAATGCCCGTTTGGTTCGCAATAAAGTTCTTCAACTTGTACAACACCCAGCGCCTTTAATAAAGGAGGAAGTGAAATACCACCTGTAGAGTTTACGCAGTCAATGGCCACTTTGAATTTGGCAGCTGTAATCGCTTCAACATCCACTAAAGGAAGTTTCAAAATGGCATCAATATGTTTTTGAATATAAGTATCGTCTGTTCTATACTTGCCTATAGACTTAACAGGAGCAAATTCATAGGCATCGTTCTCTGCAATTTCTAATACTTCTTTTCCGTCATCACCACTAATAAACTCGCCTTTTGCGTTTAACAGTTTTAGGGCGTTCCATTGCACAGGGTTATGACTGGCAGTTAGAATAATTCCTCCACAAGCATTTTCAGCTGCAACAGCCATTTCAACGGTTGGCGTAGTAGAAAGGCCGAGGTCAACCACGTTTAGGCCTAATCCCCTCAATGTAGACGAAACTAAGTTAGAAACCATTTCACCAGAAGGTCTGGCATCTCGACCGATAACAATGGTGTTTTGCTTAGAGTTTTGTTTTGCCCAGGTGCCAAAAGCAGCAGAAAATTTAACAACATCAATTGGTGTAAGTGATTCATTTACTTTACCACCAATGGTTCCTCTTATTCCTGAAATAGATTTGATTAAGGTCACGTATATATTTGGTTGATTGTAATTACAAAGCTAGCAAAAACGCAATATGACAGTCGCTTTTAATCGACTTTTGAAACCAAGCTTACTTGAATTTAGAGAGCACTTTATCTACCTCATTGTCTGGGTTTCCACAGCTTTCTCCTGCTTGTATAGTTTTGCCACAAAAGCTGCAAGGCGCACCGTCTTTATTCAAAAAGGGATTTTGCGAGGCACAAGTGCCTTTAAATTCTCCGTTTTTCAAAAAAATCAAGCGTACAGACATGAACACGAAAAACAATCCGACAAGTCCTAAGGTCAAATATAAAGTTGTCATAATAGACTAATTTTCTGCAAATTTAAGATAGTTGTGCGTAGAACGCTACCTTTGAAGAGTAAGTTTCCCAAAAAGCCTTTATCTAAATGCTTAAACCCAAAAAAGACCTTCGTAGAAAAGAAAAACTAGAAGCCTTCGATCGCCTGCTGACCATTATGGATGAGTTGCGCTTAAATTGCCCTTGGGACAAAAAGCAAACACTAGAAAGCCTCCGCCACTTAACCATCGAAGAAACATATGAGCTTTCAGAAGCCATACTTGAAAACAACTTAGATGAAATCAAAAAGGAAATAGGAGATGTAATGCTCCATTTGGTCTTCTATTCTAAAATAGCCGATGAACAAAATGCCTTTGATGTAGCCGATAGCATAAACGCCATTTGCGATAAACTGATCCATCGCCACCCGCATATTTATGGTGATGTAGAAGCCAAAGACGAACAGGCGGTAAAAGAAAATTGGGAAAAAATTAAGCTTAAAGAAAAAGGAAACACTTCTGTTTTAGGTGGTGTTCCGAAAGGCTTGCCAGCCATGGTAAAAGCCATGCGAATTCAGGACAAAGCCAGAGGGGTTGGCTTTGACTGGGAAAAGAAAGAACAAGTTTGGGAAAAGGTAGAAGAGGAAATGCAAGAGTTCAGAGATGAATTCAACATTGAAGAAACCGCTAAAATTGATAAAGAAAAGGCCTCTGCCGAGTTTGGTGATCTGCTTTTCTCTCTCATTAATTATTCCCGCTTTATAGACATTAATGCTGAAGAGGCCTTGGAGCGAACAAACCTTAAGTTTATAAAGCGCTTTCAGTTTTTAGAGTCTGAATCTAAAAAGGACGGAAAAAATATAGCAGAAATGAGCCTACAGGAAATGGATAAATATTGGGAAAGGGCTAAGAAACTTTAGAGATTTGCATTGAAGTACTTATGAAATTCAACAAGACCCTTTCAAAGTTTTTAGTCTGGAGAATACGCCACGTTAGTACGCGTAATTTTCTTATGATTCTTAGCGGAGTAATAGGGGTTGCAGGAGGAATTGCAGCTGTAATTCTAAAAAGTACCGTTCATTATATTCAACACACCCTCAGTGATTTTAAGGAAGATGTTGCTCATTACCTCTTTTTAATTTACCCTCTTATTGGAATAGTAATTACATCAATTGTAGCCGATAAATTACTAAAGGAAAAATTGGGCCATGGCATTACGAGTATTCTTTACACAATCTCCAAAAAGTCGAGCATTATAAGCCGAATAAAAACCTATAGTAGTATGATTACTTCTGCCATTACCGTAGGCTTTGGCGGTTCGGTTGGTTTAGAGGCGCCAATTGTGGTTACAGGCTCTGCCATTGGTTCGAATATAGGGCAGCTAATGCACCTTAGCTATAAGCAGCGTACTCTGATGATTGGTTGTGGGGCTGCGGCTGCAATTTCTGGGATTTTCAACTCCCCAGTAGCTGGCGTTATTTTTAGTATCGAAGTTATTTTAACGGATGTTACTATTGCAGCCTTTATCCCATTATTAATTGCATCGGTAATAGGCTCTCTGGTGTCTATGCTCACTTTAGGTTCAGATGTACTATTCTCATTCGACCTTACAGACCCTTTTTTAGCCTCAGATTTTCCATACTTCTTGGTTTTAGGGGCTTTATGTGGCTTGGTTTCCGTTTACTTTACTCGGTTAACCCAGTTTACAGAATCGGTAGCTGTTAGAATTAAAAATAAAACAGGCCGAGCCATTTTTGGGGGATTGGCCCTGGGTATAATCATTTTCGTTTTTCATCCGATTTATGGAGAAGGTTATGATTCAATTACCACCATTCTAAATGGAAACCCCGAGGCTCTTTTAAAAGAAAGCTTTTTTCTAAAGAATGAAGACAGCACAATTTTTCTCATTCTTTTCTCATTAGGAATTTTACTCATCAAACCAATAGCCACTGGACTCACTTTAGGGGCTGGAGGCAGTGGTGGAATTTTTGCTCCTTCGCTTTTTATTGGAGCGATTACGGGCTACATCTACTCTCAAACCATTAACTTTTTAGGTATAGGCAAAACCCTTTCGATTAGCAATTTTACCTTGGTAGGCATGTGCGGGGTAATGAGTGGGGTATTGCATGCTCCTCTTACTGCCATATTTCTTATTGCTGAAATTACAAGCGGATATACCTTGTTTTTGCCTCTAATGCTAGTATCAGCCATTGGTCTAAGTACCTCTCGTTATTTCGAACAGTACTCTTTTTATACAGGCCGCTTAATTAAAGCCGGAGACCTTATTACTAATGACAAAGACCGACAGGTGTTAAGTCTAATTAAAATTGAAAAACTCATTGAACACGATTTACTCACTATTCACCAAGACAAAACTTTGGGTGATTTAGTAACACTAGTTAGAAAATCGAAAAGGAATATTTTCCCCGTAGTAAACAATAACAACGAGCTTCAAGGAATAATTACCTTAGACGACATTCGAGAAATTATGTTTGACCCTGCTTCTCAAAAAAGTGTAATTGTTGCGACCTTAATGCACAAACCCCCTGAAACAGTTTTTCTGAGTGATAAAATGGAGGAAGTAATGACTAAGTTTGAAAAGACAGGCGCATGGAACCTTCCAGTAATTAAGGATAATAAATACGTTGGAATTGTGTCAAAGTCGCGTATTTTCAATGCGTACCGAACTAAACTCAAGCGTCAAAATAAAGAATGATTGCTCTGAAAATAACTAACTGATTTTCGGATATTTTTTTCCGCTGAAATTGTGAATACCTCGCTTCAGAATGCGACAGGCTCGTTTTTTAAATACTTATCAACAAAAATCAAATTACACTTGTTTATTATATACGCCTTATAATCAGATACTTGAGAAAAAGCACACAAAAAGTGTGGACAACTTTTTCATTTTGTGGAAAAGATTATTTGATTTTCTTCAATCTTTGTTTTGTCTAAATGGATTACCAATAGTCCGTTTTTGAAAGTCTATTTCTGAACCAGAAATGCGCATTCCTACATCACCTTCAATTGTATTTTTGTGGGTAAGAGTTGACTCCAACCAAAACACAAATAGATTAGACTATTTCAACCACAATGTTAACCCAATATTATGCCCATATGAGCACATTATTTTTTTGTAGGTGGTATCCAAAAAAAAGGAAATCAAAGCCATCAAGGTGCTTAGAGCATATATTGGAAAATTTATATTTTCAGTTTCCGGTTCGAAATACCATTGGGTTAAGTTAAATCAAAGTTTTACGAACAACAGTTTATAAAATATGTTGAATCAAAGAAGTATAATGACGAGCTTCAACGGTTGAAAACAGAATTGCTAATCAAGATCAAGTATTATGATTTACAGTAAAGCATTATTAATCTCATTCCTTTTAATAGTTGGAGGCTCGAGCCAAACTCCACAAGGTGTTAAAATAGGAGATATCGCTCCAGATTTTAATCTTAAAAACGTAGATGGCAAAATCGTTTCACTCAACACCAATAAAAATGTAAAAGGCTACATCATTGTTTTTACCTGCAATACTTGTCCTTATTCTGAAATGTATGAAGATAGAATCATCGCTTTACACAACAAATATTCAGCTTTGGGCTATCCTGTAATTGCAATTCAGCCCAACAACCCAAAAGTTTCTGTAGGAGACTCTTATTCTAAAATGAAAGAAAGAGCTAACGATAAGGAATTTCCATTTGCCTATTTAATAGACACCGACAGCCAAGAAACCACAGCCGCTTATGGAGCTACTAACACCCCTCAAGTATTTGTGTTGAATAAGGAAGCCTCTGGCTTTAGAGTTGGCTATATTGGTGCCATTGATAACAACAGTCGCAATCCAGAAGCGGCCACTAAACGTTATGTAGAGAGCGCTGTAGACGCCCTTTTAAATGGACAAAGCATAGAGACCAATAGCACGAAAGCGATTGGCTGTACTATAAAATAAAAGGCTAAACCTGTGTAGAGTGTCTTTCTAGTATCTTCAAAATATCATCGAGATACTCTCTTGTATTAGAAAGTCGAGGAACTTTATTTTGGCCGCCCAGCTTACCCCTACTCTTCATCCACTTATAAAAAGTGCCCACCTCTGCTTTATGAACTATAGGGCTGGTCAATGCCATGTCTTTATAACGCTTGGCGTCATAATCTGAATTGATTTCGCGAAGCTTTTCATCCAAAAACCTTGTGAAATCCTCTAGACTAGAGGGCTCTTTTTCAAACTCGACCACCCATTCGTGAGCAGCCTTTTCATCCTGGCTAAAGTATTTAGGAGCTGCAGTAAAGTTGTTTATTAAAGCACTCGTTTTTTCGGCAGCAGTGGCAATTCCTCTTTCTGCGTTTTCCACAACCAGCTCTTCTCCAAATGCATTGATATAATGCTTTGTTCTACCTGAAATTCTAATTCTATAAGGTGAAATAGAGGTAAACTGAACCGTGTCTCCAATTTTATACCTCCATAAACCAGCGTTGGTAGAAATCAGTAAAGCATAATTTTCGCCTACCTCTACCTCTTCTAAGCCTATTACTTTGGGCGAATCGCTATGGATTTCAGCAAAGGGTATAAACTCATAAAAAATGCCATAATCAAGCATGAGTAACATCTCATCAGAGCCAATTTGGTCTTGAATTCCAAAAAAGCCTTCCGATGCATTATATGTTTCCATATAGTGCATTTGGTTTGAAGGAATCATTTTCTGAAAGATGTTTTTGTAAGGGCCAAAAGCCACAGCTCCATGAAAAAACACTTCCAAGTTTGGCCAAACATCAAGAACATTATCTGTTCCTTTCAGCTCCATTATTTTCTGAAGCAGAATAATTGTCCAAGTAGGCACACCCGAAATACTGGTCACGTTCTCGTCCATGGTGGTTTTTGCCATCAATTCGATCTTCGCTTCCCATTCATCCATTAGAGCAATATCTAAAGCAGGAGTACGGACAAACCTAGTCCAGTAAGGAAGATTTGACATGATTACCGCAGAAACATCTCCATAAAACGATTCTTGGCTGGTATCGAATTGGTTTACCTGTTGGCTTCCGCCAATCGTCAGCCCTTTGCCATCAAACATCCGAGTTTCGGGGTTGTTATTGCAGTAAATAGAAAGCATATCCTTGCCTCCTTTAAAGTGGCATTCTTCTAAAGCCTCATAAGAAACAGGGATGAATTTACTCCTAGCATTGGTGGTACCTGATGATTTAGCAAACCACTTTATATCTGATGGCCAAAGCAAATTTTGCTCACCCATCATGTTCCTTTCTATATAGGGGTTAATTTCTTCATAAGAGAAGACGGGAACGTTCTTTCTAAACTGCTCTTGATTTTGAATATCTGCGAAGCCATGAGTACGGCCAAATTCTGTATTTCGAGCTGTGGTAATCAGTTTTTTAAATAACTCATCTTGAACCTCCAATGGGTATTTCATGAAAAGGCCGATTTGGTACATCCGCTTTTTCATTACCCATGTTAGTATTGAATTAATGATTGCCACTTATACTTTCCGCTTAAGTTCAAAATTTTTGCCTAGATACACCTTTCTCACTTGCTCATCTGCTGCTAGTTCTTCTGCCGTACCGGCCTTTAAAAGTTTACCTTCAAACATAAGGTAGGCTCGGTCGGTAATGGATAGGGTTTCGTTTACGTTGTGATCTGTAATCAGAATGCCTATGTTTCTCTGCTTCAACTTAAAAACTATAGACTGAATTTCTTCTACAGCAATGGGATCTACTCCAGCAAAGGGTTCGTCAAGCAATACAAACTTTGGGTCTACAGATAAGGCTCTTGCTATTTCTGTTCGTCTTCTTTCTCCTCCAGAAAGCACCTGCCCTTTGTTTTTTCTTACATGGGTAAGGCTAAATTCTTCTAAAAGAGATTCCATTTTTTCCTTCTGAAGTTTCTTAGGCAGCTTTGTCATTTCAAGTACTGCCATAATATTTTCTTCTACCGTAAGTTTTCTGAAAACACTGGGTTCCTGGGCCAGATATCCGATACCTAATTTGGCCCTTTTAAACATAGGCAGAGGAGTGATATCTTCATCTTCAAGATAGATATTTCCTTCATTAGGCTTAATCAAGCCCACAATCATATAGAATGTAGTGGTTTTTCCTGCTCCATTTGGTCCAAGCAAACCAACGATTTCTCCTTGCTCTACTTGCACGGAAACATCGTTAACTACTTTTCTTTTTTTATATGTCTTGACGAGATTGTCGGCTCTTAACTTCATGATGGAATGGCAAAAATAGAATAATCATTCAAACTTAATATCCTTAATGAAGAGTTGAAGACTCTTATGTCCTCTAAAATCGTTCTCTTCAATGGTATAGGCCATGTGAAATTTCATGCCAGATTTTACCAAATCGAAATATTCGCCCAAGCCAAAACCTATGGCGTCAATTGAAGCGTTAGTTCCCTCTTGTTTTACTGTAAACTTAAGGTGTTGTTCTTTCAACACTTTTACATTTTCAGCATGAACGTTTTCAGAAACAAAAACGGGTTGCATGTTTTGCGGCCCAAATGGTCCCATCTGCCTAATAGTTTCATAAAACTTAAAGTTGATGTCGTCTAAAAAAATGACCAAATCAATTTTGATGGCTGGAACAAGCTGTTCTTCGGTAATTGTACTGGCCACTACCGACTCAAATCTTTCTTGAAAGGCCTCCACATTTTCAATTTCCATAGTGACACCAGCCGCATACATATGTCCACCATATTGATTGAGTAAATCGGCACATTCGGTTATGGCATTGTATACATCAAAACCCATTACTGAACGAGCCGAGCCAGTTACTTTTCCGTTGGATTCTGTCAAAATAACTGTTGGACGATAATGTTTTTCGATACAGCGAGAAGCCACAATACCTATTACTCCCTTATGCCAATCTTCTTTATATAACACGGTTGATTTTGCATTGAGTAGCACCTCATCCGACTGAATCATTTGCAAGGCCTCTTCGGTAATTGAGTTATCGAAATCTCTGCGCGCATCATTCTTATCGTTGATAAGCGATGCTTTCGCATCTGCATCTTCTTCAGTTTTGGCTAAAAGTAGTTTTACCGAAGCTCTTGCGTGGTCCATTCGGCCAGCGGCATTTATTCTTGGGCCAATACCAAAAACGATACTCGAAACCGTAAAATCATTTTTATTCTTACAGAGATCTACCAAGGCCTTCAATCCTGGCCTGGGGTCTTGGTTTAGTTTTTTGAGGCCGAAATAGGTGAGCACCCTGTTTTCCCCAGTAATCGGAACAATATCAGAAGCAATACTCACTGCCAGCAAATCGAGGTACTGAAAAAGGCCCTCTTGCGAAATTTCTTTCTTTTGGCAATAAGCCTGCAACAGCTTAAAGCCCACACCACAGCCCGAAAGTTCTTTATAAGGATATTCGCAATCTGATCGCTTAGGGTCTAATACAGCGTAAGCCGCTGGAAGTTCATCGCCTGGGGTATGGTGGTCACAAATAATTACATCAATTCCTCCTGCTTGGGCTTGGGCAACCCTGTCGTGGGCTTTAATGCCACAATCTAGTGTAACAATAAGTGTAAAGCCGTTTTCAATGGCATATTCAATTCCGGTTTTAGAAACACCGTAGCCTTCTTTGTATCTATCTGGAATATAAAACTCAAGTGTATCGTGTGTCTCGGAAAGAAAACCGTAAAACGTGGCCACAGAAGTGGTTCCGTCTACATCGTAATCGCCATAAACGAGTATTTTCTCACCATTCTCGAGTGCCGAAGACAACCGATCTACAGCACGATCCATGTCTTTCATCAGAAAAGGGTCGTGCAATTGATCTAACTGAGGCCTAAAATAAGCTTTGGCCTCTTCATAATTTTTGATTCCCTTTTGAGCAAATAAAAAAGCTAGATTTTCTGATAGGCCAAGGTTTTCCTGAAGGGACTGTACCAACTCTGCATCTGCTTCATTATTAAATAGCCACCTCTTTTCCATGTATAAAAATAGTAAATATTGAACCTAAAAAGGATATAAAAAAGCAGTGCTTCAATAAATAAAGCACTGCTAATTTCTTATGTATGAAATGTTTACTTCGTTTTTTCTGCAGTAGGAAGCACCTCTTTAAGCGGTACTCTTTTGCCATCTCTGTAAGGTACAATCCAAGCATCTTCAACACCCATTTCTCTTAGGTATCTTTTTAGAACATTGGCGTCCTCGTAATTCCTAAAGTTGCCAATTACATATTTGCGTAAATCATCTGCTCCTTCTTCTGCAAAATCTTTAGAAGTATCTGCGTATTTTTTTAAGTCTACTTTTCTAAAAGCACCTACTTGTACCTTGAATACAACACCAATGCTGAAATCTTCGCCATTGATGATGTCGGGGTTATAAGCAGGACGTTTGTCATTTTGAGCCTTCAAGTTCTCTACTTCTTTTTGGGAAGCTTGATAGGCGGCTTGCATTCTAGTTACTTGTTTTTGCAAATCACCAATCTGACCATCCTTAGCACTCAGCTGTGTTTCAAGCGTTTGAATATCACTCAAAGCTCCAGCATTAGCTGCCTTTAGTTTAAGATGTTCCTCCGAAAGCGCCTTAAAGTCTTCTGGAGACATGGCTTTTTTCTTCTTCTTCCAAATCTTCATTTCTTGTTTGAAAGCCTTTTTTTCTGCCTTGGTCATTTCTTGACCAATAGCGGCTGTGGCAATAAACATGCCCAGCAAAAGCGTGAAAAATACTTTAGAAGTTTTCATCTTATCTTTGATTTATTTGAGTGAAACCCATTAAATGACAAATTATAACTTTAATGTCAGCTTTTCAAACTTCCGATCATATCTTCTGGCCTTACCCATTCGTCAAATTCTTCGGCTGTTAGGTATCCTAAATTAACGGCTTCTTGCTTTAAGGTAGTTCCATTTTCATGCGCGGTTTTCGCAATTTTAGCGGCTTTTTCATAACCAATTTTGGTATTTAAGGCCGTAACCAACATTAGCGAATTATTCAAATGTTGTTGAATACTGTTATAGTTTGGTTCAATTCCAACTGCGCAATTCTCTGTGAAAGAAACGCAAGCATCACCAATTAAACGTGCCGACTGTAATACATTGTATGCCATCATTGGTTTGAACACATTCAGTTCATAATGCCCTTGTGCACCGCCAACAGAAACAGCCACATCATTACCCATTACCTGAGCACAAACCATGGTCATGGCCTCGCACTGTGTTGGATTTACTTTACCCGGCATAATCGAAGAGCCTGGTTCGTTTGATGGTATAATGATTTCACCAATTCCTGAACGAGGTCCAGAGGCTAACATTCTAATATCGTTGGCAATTTTATTCAAAGAAACAGCCATTTGCTTCAAAGCTCCGTGGGTTTCTACCAAGGCATCGTGAGCTGCAAGTGCTTCAAACTTATTTTCAGCAGTAACGAAAGGGTGGCCAGTAAACTCAGCTATTTTCTGAGCTACCAGTTCAGAATAACCTTCTGGAGTATTAATTCCTGTTCCTACCGCAGTACCCCCCAAAGCCAATTCAGAAAGGTGTTCTAAAGTATTTTTTAAGGCTTTCAAGCCATGATTCAATTGAGAAACGTAGCCCGAAAATTCTTGTCCTAAAGTAAGTGGTGTAGCGTCCATTAAATGGGTACGGCCAATTTTTACCACCTTCATAAACTCTTTTGATTTTGCCTGAAGCGTATCTCTTAACATTTCCACTCCCGGAATAGTCGTTTCTACAATCATCTTGTAGGCCGCTATGTGCATACCTGTTGGGTAGGTATCATTAGACGACTGTGATTTATTCACATCGTCATTTGGGTGAACTTCTGTTTTGCCTTCGCCTAATTTATGCCCAGCAATTACATGCGCTCTATTGGCTACTACTTCGTTCACATTCATATTTGACTGCGTTCCTGAGCCTGTTTGCCAAATTACCAACGGAAATTGGTCATCGTGTTTTCCTTCTAAAATTTCATCACACACTTTTGAAATAAGGTCGCGCTTTTCTACCGACAAAACTCCTAAAGCGTGATTGGTATGGGCTGCGGCTTTTTTAAGATATGCAAAACCATATACTACCTCAAGTGGCATACTGGCCTCTGGACCAATTTTAAAGTTGTTTCTAGAGCGCTCAGTTTGGGCTCCCCAATACTTGTCTGCAGGAACTTTAACGTCCCCCATGGTATCCTTTTCTATTCTATATTCCATGTGATGAGATTTTATTCAATTCAAAATTAGGCAATGAAGCACTAGTTAGAAAGTAATTCGGAGATGTTATTCACCGATTATTTAAAACTGCTGAATAAGATGGTCGAAAACATTGTGCGTTTACCGAGTTCAGGCGTTCGTTCACCGAATTGAGCCAACAAAGACAGGCTAAAGCCACGTACATTTGAATGTGTTTCAAGCCCAAAGGTCAAAAAACACTGGTCAATTAAACAACAACAATTACTCAAAACAACAACCACAGCAGGCAGAACTTTTTCTGCCTGCATTTAACTAAAAAATTATGTCACAGTCAGCTAGTAAAAGGTATATAGTCGGAGCGCTATTTCTTGTCATCGGGTCTCTTTGGACTTTAGATAACATTGGTGTCCTTAACATTCGTCTTCCTTGGTACTTTACCGAATGGTATTCAATTCTAATTCTTATCGGTATTTTAATTGCCACAGTAAGAGAAAAAGTAGGTTTGGGTTTAACGTTGGTAGCCATAGGAGCCGCCTTCTTAATAAGAGATGTATACTATCTTGACTTTAGAGACATCTTCGAATTCTGGCCTGTTATCTTCATCATTATCGGTGGATCACTTCTTTTCAGAAGAGGGATAGATAAAGACGGTTCTAGTGAAAAAAAAAATACTGAGTCAGAAATAGATGGCGTAGATGAAATCGCGATTTTTTGTGGAGCAGAAAGAAAAGTTACCTCGAAACAGTTTAGAGGAGGAAAGTTGACTACCATTTTTGGTGGAACCGAACTGAACCTTCTAAACGCAGAACTTGCCAGCGGCACGAATATTTTGGATGTATTTGTTTTGTTTGGCGGAACTGAAATTAGAGTTCCGTCCGACATGAATGTGAAAGTACAGGTAACTGCAATTTTTGGTGGCTTTTCAGACGAAAGAAAGGTAATCACTGAAAATGAAGCCAACAACGGAAAAGAACTAGTAGTAAAAGGATTAGTGCTTTTTGGTGGAGGCGAAGTAAGGTAAAACGGTAGCTTAAATCTAGAGTATTGAGTTAGAGTTGGTCGCTCTTGATTCAATACTCTTTTTATTTTTTACCAAAGCCTTAAAAGAAATCGCTAATTTTCGTTTCGTTTAGATTTCTATGAATCACCCTTTTATAAAGAACAAAGGCATTATTTTTTATACCGCAGCGTGGTTATTCATTGCCATTCTATTTGGGCTGGCGCTAAGGTATTTTTACGATTTCAGTACAAAAGAGGCAAACATTGATAGCTTCATTTTTAACGGTGCTTTCTATTGTTTAGGCCTCGCCTTTTGGTTTGTAGTACGTTATAACTCCTTCGATTCGTCCCAAATTCTCAACCTTATTGTAAGTCATTTGGCCGCGGCAGCACTTTCTGTAGCCGCTGGGGTTTTTATTACAATAACAGTTTTAAAAAACATATTACCACAAACTGAGGAATCGTTGGTTTATCTGAATAGCTCTATTGTTTGGCGGTCGGGTTTAGGTTTGCTCTACTACGCGGTGCTTATTTTGGTCTATCACCTTATAAAATATTATGATGATTTAAGGGATAGAGGCCAACAGCAAGCACAGCTTGAAACCATGCTGAAAGAATCAGAATTAGAAATGCTGAAGTCACAGATCAATCCTCACTTTATATTTAATAGCCTTAACTCCATTGCATCGCTTACCATAACGGCTCCAAACCAAGCACGCGAAATGGTGGTAAAGCTTTCTGATTTTCTTCGCTATTCCTTAGGTAAAGAAAATCATCAGCTGAATACTTTGGAAGAAGAAATGGCCAACCTGATGCTCTACCTAGAAATAGAGAAAGTCCGTTTTGGCGATCGACTTCAAGTAGAAACTCAAATTGAAATTGACGCTTTAAGCCTCACTTTACCCAACCTTATTCTTCAGCCCTTAATTGAAAATGCGGTTAAACATGGCATTTACGAAAGCTTAGAAGATGTGACCATTCGGGTAACAGCAAAAACCGAAAATGGTATTCTTCGCCTTTCCATGACCAACGAGTTCGACCCAAAAGCCGTGAGCAAAAAAGGAAAGGGCATTGGACTTAAAAATGTGCGTGAACGTTTGCGCGTCATCTATGGTGTACCGAAATTGGTGTTTACCGAAACCAACGAAAATCTATTTACCGTCCGTTTAGACATTCCCCAACCCAGCGAAAAATGATCAAAGCCATAATAGTTGACGATGAAAAATTAGCCCGCGATATTATCAAGGCCTATTTGCAAAACTTTGCTCAAGTGGAAGTGATTGCAGAATGCGGTGATGGTTTTCAGGGTTTAAAGGCTATTCAGGAACACGAACCAGATTTGCTTTTTCTGGACATTCAAATGCCCAAAATCACGGGTTTTGAAATGCTAGAGTTAATTGAAAACCCTCCAGTGGTGATCTTCAGCACCGCTTTCGATCAGTATGCTATCAAAGCTTTTGAACTGAACGCCACAGATTATTTGCTAAAACCTTATGCTGAAGAGCGCTTTAAAGGAGCGGTGCAAAAAGCAATTGATAAAATTCAAACCAAAACTTCTACCCAAAAAGAAATTGAGACCTTAACAGAAAAACGCGAAGAGCTTTCGGAAGGCATTGATCGGTTGGTGGTGAAAACGGGAAACAAAATCCATATCCTTGGCTTAGACCAAATTGCGCATTTTGAGGCGCAGGATGATTACGTGGCCATTCATTCAGACCAAGGAAAATTTTTGAAATTGATGCGTATGAAGCACCTGGAAGACAACCTTCCTTCTGACGATTTTATTCGTGTGCATCGTTCTCACATCGTTTCCATTAAACACATAGAAAAGTTAGAACTCTACGAAAAGGACTCGTATTTACTCAGCCTAAAAACAGGTGCTCAATTGCCCGTAAGCCGCAGCGGGCACAGTAAGTTGAAAGAGGTGTTGAGGTATTGAAGTGTTGAAGTGTTGAGGTGTAGACGTGCCGTTTTAAGCTTTTCAACCTATTTTAGGACAAGAAAGTCCACCCCCTGCCCCCGCCAGCGGGGGATAATTACATCAGATTCCGTTGATACTTTTGTGCTCCACCTTTTTTGTTAACTATCATAGCAGTCCCTCCTTTCTCTTGCGCCCGAAGCTTCAGCGAAGGAGCAGAGGAGGGTTGGAATGTGATCAAAATTATCCTCCTCTCCAAACAAAAAACCCCTTCCAATTTCTTGAAAGGGGTTCAAATATCTTTTTAATTGAATTAGGTTTACCAGCTTCCGCCAGAACCGCCACCTCCGAAGCTTCCGCCACCGAAACCGCCAAAGCCGCCTCCACCACCGAAGCCAGAGCCTCCACCAAATGAGCCTCCGCCTCCACGAAAATTGTCCCATTTGTCGTTATGATTTCCACCTCCGCTGCCCATCATAAGCCAAGCCCACCATGGAATACCTCGCGAACCATGACTATTACCTCTTCTTTTTCCCACCAAAGCCGGAATGATAAAGAAGAAAAGAATAAACAGCGTGAAGAATGGAAAACCACCACCGCCATCTCCAGTTCTTCCGCTCGCTACATCATCAGAAGTATATTCGCCAGAGGCCAGTTTAAAGATCACCGTTGTGGCATCGTCTAAGCCTTTATAGAAGTTACCTTCTCTAAAACGTGGAGTCATATAATCTTCACGAATGGTGTAAGTTGCGGCATCGGTAATAGAACCTTCCATACCATAGCCAGAAACAATAGCCGCCTTTCTATCATTAATGGATACAACTATAAAGATCCCATTATCTTTATTCGCTTGGCCAACACCCCATTTTTGCGCTGTTTGCTGAGCAAAATCCACCACCTCGTATCCACCCAGTGACTCTACAATAAGAATTGACACTTGGGTTGAAGTAGTATCCTCGTAATTCAAGAGTTTTTGCTCAAGCGCATTCGCTTCAGCAGTTGATAAGGTTGTGCCCGTAAAGTCATTCACTAATCGCTTTTGGCTAGGCTTTTCTGGAATTCCCTGCGCAAAAGCAAGTGCTTGACTGAAGATTAAGGCTATGGTAAGTAAGTATCGCATATTAGTTTTTTCCGAATGAGATGTCGTCTGACAGTTCGTTTTTGTCGTCCTTTTGATAGGGGAAATGCTCTTTTAGCTTTTCTCCCGCACATAGGATTCCTTCCACCAAACCTGTAGTAAGATTCCCGTTTTTGAAATGGGCCAACATTTTATCCTTGGTGGTATCCCAAAAATCATCCCCCACTTTTTGATTAATGCCGGCATCGCCAATAATGGCAAAGCGGTGATCTTTCACCGCCATGTAAATCAATACGCCATTTCTAGCATCCGTTTTATGCATTTGCAACTTAGAAAACATTTGGGAGGCCCTATCGAGTACATTTTCCGTTTTGCAATGGTTTTCTAAATGTACTCGAACCTCTCCGCTGGTGTTCAATTCAGCTTCCTGAATTGCCGCTTTGATTCTCTTTTTCTGGTCGCTACTGAATAAATCCTCGGCCATTAGTCAAAAGTTACTTCTGGTGCTACATCAGACCCTGGCTTTGACTCAAAGTATCCCTTCTTCTCAAAACCAAACATACCCGCAATGATGTTTTTAGGGAAGGTTTTGATGAAAGTATTGTATCCTTGAACCGCTGTGTTGAAATTTCTTCTTTCTACAGCAATTCTATTTTCTGTTCCTTCTAATTGAACTTGAAGCTGACTAAACTGAGTGCTCGCTTTTAAATCAGGGTAGCGCTCTACTGTTACCAAAAGTCTGCTCAAAGCTGAACTCACGCCTTGTTGTGCTTGCTCAAATTGGGCAATGGCATCCGGGCTTAAGTTTTCTGGGTTGATGCTCACCGAAGTAGCTTTGGCCCTCGCTTCAATAACACCTGTTAAAGTCTCTTGCTCAAAATCGGCATAGCCTTTTACTGTGTTTACCAAGTTGGGGATAAGGTCAGATCTTCTTTGGTATTGGTTTTCAACTTGCGCCCAAGCACCACTGATGCTTTCCTCGCGTTGAACCATTCCGTTATAAGATCCTTTAAAAGTAGAGTAACCGATAATGACCACAAGGGCAACCACGATTAAAACAATCCATTTCGTTTTCATAATTTTTAGTGCTTTAGATTAAAGTACGTTCTTAGGCCTGCAAGATATATGCTAACTTTGTTTTCGGACAATATGGCGGATAAACGTATTGAAAACAGAGTTGTGATCGCTGTAATAGTTAAAGATTATCCTTTCAATGGTTTTCTTCTTGCCGAACGAATATTGATAAGTTGTATTTGATTCGTTTTCTTAACTAGCCTGTAAGTGAGTATGGTGTATTTATTAATTGGGCCTCGATAAACGTTTTCTTGCTTTTCCGTTTTTTCAAGCATTTCTGGATAGAGTTTAAGCAACTCAAAAAATTCTGTGGATTGTTTAACAAAGCGTTTTACTTCCTTATCAGTAAAGTTCTTCTCTAAATATTTAATGGTATTATCGAAGCCAGCAATTGCGCGCTTTGTCCAAACTATCTCTAACGCCATTTGTCGTATTTAGACATTACCTTATCATGTGGTATTAGCTCTCCTTTGTCAGCCTGCGCCAAACCTTCGTTTATTTCAGACTTTTCATCCTCACTAATTTCATCCCACCAATCTATTTCTTTAGATTTTTTAAAAGCCACTAACTCAGAAATAGTATTCGAATCCCTCAAACTAGCCAGCCATTCAATCAACCTTAATTTTTCCGCCTGAATATCCATACATGAAAGTAACGAATTCTATGGAAAATAGTAAATCGAAAGTTTGAAGCCAATTCCATTAAGTATCTTCAGTTATCTTTGGTCACATTCAATATTGAGTAGAAAGCAACAAAATAATGGATAACGATTCTTTTAGAAAACACGCCCACAGCCTTGTGGACTGGATGGCCGATTACCTACAAAACGTAGAAGAATATCCTGTTTTACCCGATGTAAAGCCGGGTGATATAAAAAAGCAGTTCCCGAAACTACCGCCTGAGCAGTCGGAGCAATTTGAGGCCATTTTTGCCGATTTCAAGCAACAAATTGTGCCAGGAATGACCCACTGGGAAAGCCCCAATTTTATGGCTTACTTCCCTGGCAATAAAAGTATGCCTTCCATTTTGGGTGAAATGCTCACTGCTACTTTAGGTGCACAATGCATGATTTGGCTTACCTCGCCTGCCGCAGCCGAGTTGGAGGAGCAAATGATGGAATGGATGAAAGAAATGCTGGCCTTGCCAAAGCATTTTACGGGTGTAATTCAAGATACCGCTTCTACCGCTACGCTTTGTGCCATTCTTACTGCGCGAGAAAAAGCTTCGGGTTATAAAGTGAATGAAGAAGGTTTCTCTGGAGCAGAAAAATACATAGTGTACGCTTCAAACCAAATCCATTCTTCCATTGATAAGGCGGTCAAAATTGCAGGCATAGGTTCCAATAACCTTCGTAAGGTAAATGTAGATCACGCTTTTGCCCTAGACCCAGCCCATTTAGAAGCATTGATCAAGGAAGACATAGCTGAAGGAAGAAAGCCACTTTGTGTAGTTTCAGCCATAGGGACTACCAGCACAACGGCCATCGACCCAATTATGGCCATTAGCAAGATTTGCCAGAAATATGATATTTGGCACCATGTAGACGCAGCTTATGCGGGCACTGCTTTGGTATTGCCAGAAATGCGATGGATGGCAGAAGGCGTTGAGCTTGCAGATTCCTTTGTTTTCAACCCACATAAATGGATGTTCACCAATTTTGACTGCACGGCTTATTATGTAAAAGACCCTCGTGCTTTAATCAATACTTTTGCCATTTCGCCCGATTACTTAAAAACTTCGGTAGATGATGAGGTGAAGAATTACCGAGATTGGGGCGTGCCTTTGGGTAGAAGGTTCCGAGCACTTAAGCTCTGGTTCGTAATTCGTGAAATGGGTGTTGAGGGTATTCAAGCCAAAATCAGAAAGCATATTGCACTTGGTCAGTGGCTGAAAACCGAAATTGAAAAGCACCCTGATTTTGAGCTTTTAGCACCAGTTCCACTAAACACAATTTGTTTTAGGTTTGCTCCAAATATTAGCGAGGACAAACTGGATAGTTTGAATGAAGAAATAATGAACAGGGTAAATGCTACTGGAAAGCTCTTTTTTGCCCAAACCAAATTGAACAATAAGTTTTCGTTACGGCTGGCCTTTGGAAATACAAACCTAGAAGCCAAACATGTAGAAAACGCTTGGGCTTTAATTCAAGAAAAAGCAAAAGGGGTTTTGGCCAGTGAATACTAACCAGAAGGAATGATTAAAGGCCAATTTTTAGTTGACCTATGAAATAAAGAAAGGGGGAGAAATAGACTTAGTGCTCTCCTTCTTTTTTCTTCTTTCCTTTAAAAAGGGCATCGTGCTGACTTAAAGCAGCTACAAAGCCAACAAGAATTACAACAATCCAAATAAAGGTATTAGCTCCAGAAGCAATTGGTGGGTCGAATAACATGGTTTCTTCTTTTATTATGGGGGGCAAAGATAAATCAAAATGCCAATGTTAAGAAACTGTTCACGAATTTTTAACAGCCTTGTAACATTCTGTTCGTTTAAGGAACAAAAATGTAATATAAACTTAACTAATTAAAAGGCCGTTCAAAGGGCTGATCGTTCTAGTTTTACGTAAGAATTGGAATCAAAATGAAAAACACACTCCGCGAAGAGCGCAAGCGAAAAAAGATAACTCAGGAACAACTGGCCAGCCTTGCAGGAGTATCGCGACAAAGCATCAATGCAATTGAGCGCGGTAAATACACGCCATCTACCACTCTGGCCCTTAAAATTTCTGAGATTTTCAATACTACAGTAAACCGATTGTTTGAGCTAGAACCGATGGATTACCAAGCTAAGTAATTAAACCATACTGTCTTGTGCCATTTTTTCAGAGGCTTCGGCCATTCTTAAACGCTCTACAAACTCGCTAATTTCGCCATCCATCACGGTAGGTAAATTGTGTTGAGAATAACCAATTCTGTGATCTGTAACGCGGCCCTGAGGATAATTATAAGTTCTAATTTTATCGGACCTATCGGCACTGCCTACTAAAGATTTTCGTTTTCCTGCCTGTTCGTCTTCCTGCTTTTTCAACTCAATTTCGTACATACGCGAGCGAAGAACACTCAATGCCTTATCGAAGTTTTTATGTTGGGAACGCCCATCTTGGCATTCTACCACAATACCCGTAGGTATGTGCGTCAGTCGAACAGCGGATTCTGTTTTGTTTACGTGCTGACCACCCGCGCCTGACGAACGATAGGTGTCTTTCCGAACATCTTTCATATCGAGGTGAACATCCACATCTTCCACTTCGGGTAAAACTGCTACTGAAGCAGCTGAAGTATGTACTCGCCCTTGAGACTCGGTTACAGGAACACGTTGCACACGGTGAACGCCCGATTCAAATTTTAAAGCTCCGTAAACATCTTCGCCTGAAACGCCAAAAGTGATTTCTTTAAAACCACCAGAAGCCGCCTCGTTTACATTGATGAGTTCCTTCTTCCAGCCTTTGCTTTCAATGTACCTGTCATACATTCTGTATAAATCACCAGCAAAAATTGCAGCTTCATCACCACCAGCACCTGCTCTAATTTCCATGATTACATCCTTAGAATCATCAGGGTCTTTAGGAATAAGCATTACCTTTAGCTCTTCTTCTATTTCCTCTTTTCGCTCAGACAGTTCACTGATTTCCATTTTGGCCATCTCACGAAACTCTTCATCTTTTTCAGTTTTCAGAAGTTCTTTGGATGACTCAATATTTTCATTCACATTGATATATTCATCATAGACCGTCACAATCTTCTCTAAGTCTTTGTATTCCTTGTTCAGTTTAGAGTAATGCTTCATGTCTGTCATGGCATCAGGCTGTACAAGGAGCTGACCTACTTCTTCGAATCGTGCTTTAAGTGTCTCTAGCTTGTCAATCATATTTATGCGAATTAATCCACAAAATTAACAAACAATTGACAAGGCTGTTAATTTTACACCCAACTGAGTAAATATTTTATTTCATGAAAAAGCTAAGCATCGTAATTCTCGCTCTTTTGGCTTTCAATTGTTCTAACCAAAAGGTAGATACAAAAAAGGCGCTTCAAGACATGAAAAGCCAGGAAATTCAGGTGGTGTCGGATGTGCAAATCATTGAAAAAGCCAAGGAAATAGGCGATAGTATTTCCGCTAAACTCAAGGTAAATCTTGAAGAAGAAAAAGTAGTCTGGACAGCAGTCGAATCAGCAGATATTGAAGTAAATGGTTTTGCTTTCAACGAAGAAAATAGCTTAGAGGGAAAAGGGAAAGCCATTTATGAAGCTTACCAATACAATAGTAAAAACGACACTAAATCGCCTGCAAACGTTCAATTCATGGAAGACACCCAATTTGTATTGTATTCATCTGCTATGGTAGCAGAAGGCAAAGAAGTGGGAATGTGGTACATAAAAATTCCGCGTAAAACGATTGTTTTGAGCGTTTCCCAATAAAGGCTATTTTCCGCTTAGTGTCTGGTATCTAAAACAGTCTGTGGTATGGTCCATTACTAAGCCGCAGGCTTGCATATAAGCATACATTATTGTACTGCCAACAAATTTAAACCCTCGCTTTTTCAAATCTTTGCTCAGTGCATCTGATTCAGGGGTAGTGGCAGGCACTTGCTTCATGCTTTCCCAAGCATTCACAATGGGCTTTCCGCCTACAAAAGACCATACGTATTTGTCGAAAGAACCGAACTCTTTTTGCACTGCTATAAATTTCTGGGCATTAATCACCGTTCCAGCCACCTTTAGTCGGTTTCGAATAATGGCGGGGTTTTGAAGTATAATTTCTACTTCGGCTGGAGTAAATTCCGCAACGGCCTCCACATTAAAATCGGCAAATAGCTGACGATAGCCTTCTCTTTTCTTCAAAACGGTCGACCAACTTAAACCTGCTTGTGCGCCTTCTAAAATCAAAAATTCGAAATGCGTTTTATCGTCATGCACAGGCACGCCCCATTCCTCATCGTGGTATCCTTCGTATTCTTCAAAGGTGTTTTCGCACCAAGCGCAGCGTTTTTTCATACTATGAAATTAAGGAATATTAATCTGAATTTAAGCTAGTTTTAATACGAGTATTTTAGGTTCGAAGAAATTTAAGGTTATGAAAAATCGTTTTACTTTTTTGTTATTCGCTTTACTACTTTCTATTCCAGTAGTGGGTCAAGAAATTCCTTCTAAAATGCTTGATTATGCAAAACGCTTTAATGATAAGTCTAAGCATATAGAGGTAACCTACCGTGGAAAGTTTATCAAGTCCATTTATGGTGATAGGACTATAGAAAGCTATTTAATTGGTGCCGTTTTCCAAAAAGAAAATGGAGACTTATTAAGTCTAACCTTCCCGGCTGAAAATGGGGCAATGATGAAACCTCTTATTGCTTTAAAGGAAACTGTTGAAATTAAAGTAAGTGGAGACCAAGAGTTTTTAGAAAAAGCTCCCTATAAAACCACTTCTACAAGAAAAGCAGAAAAAGAACTGAGTAAAAAGATTTCAGGAATAGGTTCTTTACTAGAAGTCAGAACGAAAAAAGAAGTTTTTTTAATCGAACGAAAGAGTATTGAAGCAAATAAAAGAGGTTTAAGAAATAGTCAAACTTTTGAAACAGTGATAGCGGCTAAAGTATTAAGTAGCACAAAAATCAAAGGACGTGAATATTTACTGTTTTTGGAAAACGGAGATAGCTTGCTAGCCAAAAAGTCTATATCAAACAATGACGATCATATTGAATCAAACTTTGTAAGCTATGTTCGCCCTGTTAAAAACTATATTGCTGGTTCTGTAGTAAAAACTAAGAACACCCTAGAAATGGCTCATGGAATGATCATTGGCACAAAGTATGGAAGTTCTATAATGCCTTCTTTCGGACAAATTTCTATGTTCTTAGATCATAAAACAGGCATTGCAAATGAGCTTATTCCAAATGAGTTTGGACTAATTTCTTATTTGAAGACGCAATCGGACAGCGAGAAGGTTACTTATAGGTTTAGTGAAAACGATGCAAAAGCAATTGATTCTTTCATTCAGAAGCACAAAAACGAAGAGCTTACACTTTTCTATCGTAACCGCACAAACAATGGCTATTTCCGTAGTGAACACTATAATTTTCTATATGCCTTATGCACAAATAAGGACACCCTCCGTTTATACGGTTTTGCCCAAGCAAAAGAAAATTACGAAACGGAGTCTGAAGAAGTAAGCGGAGTGGTAACCGGCATTGACTTAGAACGAGTAAATAAAGATGATGTATTAAGAGGCGTGGTTTTAGATGACAAGTCTTACATTAAGATTAGTACCCGAATCGCTTCTTCTATTTCAAACCTAATTAAAGAGGGCAAAACGATTAAAATCGAAGGTTGGAAAAGAAAAGGGTTTGAGGGAGAAATTAATAAATTGGGCTACAGTATTTTTATCCCTTCAAAAATCACTGTAGACGGAACAACTTTTAAAGACCAAGTAAACCTTACTCGCTCCCTATGAAAATTCTCTTAATAGAAGACGAAGTCAAGCTGGGTAATTTTTTAGTAAAAGGCTTAGAGGAAGAAGGCTATTCTGTTGCGCATGAAATTAATGGCAGCGAAGCCTTAGAAACGGCAGCCACCAACGATTTCGACTTGATACTTTTAGACATTATGCTGCCTGGTCAAAATGGTTTTGAGGTGTTGAAAAACATGCGTGAGTTTTCCATACATACGCCCATCATTTTTATGAGTGCTTTAAATGAAAGTGAACACGTAATCAAAGGGTTGGATTTAGGTGCGATTGATTACGTTAAAAAACCCTTCGATTTTGAAGAATTGAAGGCCAGAGTAAGAAATGTGCAAAGAAAATTCGGCTCAACACGGGCTTCAATTCTTCAGGTAAAAGACCTTAAAGTAGATTTGATTAAGCGCGAAGTAACCCGAGCCGATCAATTAATCGAGTTAAGTAAGCGAGAGTTCTCTATCTTAGAACTGCTGTTGAGCAACACCAATCGCGTGCTTTCCAAATCAGAAATTACCCAGAAAATCTGGAACATCAATTTCGACCGTGGAAGCAATGTGGTGGAGGTGCACATGCATCAGCTCAGAAAAAAAATAGACTTTGATTTTGAACCCAAGCTGATAGAAACCCAAGTAGGTTACGGCTATAAAATTCAAGGTGAACTCATAAAAAGTTAAGCTTGCCGCAGATTCAGTTTTTTAAAAGTATTCGATTTAAGATTGCTGCGGCCTTCTTCGTTGTCTTTTTTGGCATTTCGCTCGCCTTTAACTATTCCCTTTTTCAATCCATCCGAAACAGCCTCATCAATGCTTTTCAGAATAGTGGAAAAGTTGAAGCCTTGAGCATTTTAAACGGAGTAGATGATGAGCTGACGCAAATTCCCGTTACACAAGAAGACCAGCCCATTCAACTGTGGTTTCGCAACATGTTCGAAAGCCAAATGGTGTATGAGCGGCCCGATTTCCCCGAAATATTCTCTTCTGTTTTTGTTGAAATTGAACAACCAACTTTGGAGGGGCAAACTTCCTTGATGGAATTCATCAAGATCGATTCGTTTACTTATTGCATTGCCCGAAGGCCTTTGGATGAAAGCACCGGTGCGCAAATCAGTTTGGTGCTGGCCAAGAACAATCAAGTTGTCTATGATGAAATTTCTGCCTTAAAGTCCAGGTTGATTTTTGCCAACTTGGGTGCTGCGCTGATTGCATTTATCGCTGCCATATTAATTGCTCATTTTACTTTAAAGCCGCTGCAAAAATTAATTGCCACGGCCCAAAGTGTAAAGGCCTCGCCTCAAATGGATCGTTTACCCGTTTCTTCTGCGAATGATGAAATCACTCAGCTTTCGGCCACGATGAACGAAATGATTTCAAGGATTGAAACTTCCATTCGTAGCCAGAATCAGTTTTTCGCCATGGCCGCCCATGAACTGCGAACCCCTTTGGCCAATATGCAGTCGGAATTGGAGTACAGAATGGGCTCGTCTGAAAAAGAACTAAGTCAGGATACGCTCAATAGCTTACGCGAAGAAGTGATTAGACTAAAAAACATTGTGCAGGATTTCCTGCTGATGAGTCAGCTCAAATCTGAAACGCTAGTGTTGCGCAAATCCAATTTCAGATTAGACGATTTGATTTATGATATGCTGGAAAGAATGCGACCAGCTTTAGGCACAAAAAAATTCGACATCAAGCTTTCCATCAATGCAAATCCTGAAAAACTCTCTATCAATGCGGACAGGGAAAAGCTAGAAGGTGTGCTCGTCAACCTCTTCGATAACATCCGAAAATATGGAGAAAGTAAGCAAGCTGTTTCGGTTGAAATCTCGGAACAAAGCGGAACGATTTCTCTTCAGATTCAAAACGGAATTGCCGAAAATATCGATTCGCTACAGAAAGGAATGGGGCTTGGTTTACAAATTGCAAAGCAGGTCATAGAAAAGCACAACTACCAGTTTTTACTTTTAAAAAGTAAAACAAATTTTACTATTGAAATAATATTCCATAGTTAATGCACATAACTGGCGGCATTCACATCAATGGTGCAGCCTGTAGCATGATCCATTAACCCGCTGGCCATAAGCGTTACTAGAGGTGCTAAATCCTTCGGCTCAGTCAATTGATTCAATGCAATATCGTTCAGGGCAAACCCTTCGCCATATTGATCCATAAAATCTTGCGCCATGTCGGTTCTTACAAAACCAGGCGCAATGGTAAATGCTTTGATTTCATTTTTACCGTAAGACCGAGCAATGGAACGCGTAAGCGCTACCACTCCTCCTTTCGAAGCCGCATAGGCCAAGTAATCAGCAGTATCTCCACGAAAAGCCGCACGTGATGAAATATTGATAATTCTTCCTCCGCCATTCTCTAAGAAGTGTTCGATGCTTTTTTTACACAAAAGTCCAGTAGCCTGAAGGTTCACGTTCATGGTAAACTGCCAGTCGTTTAACCAGTCATCATCTGCTTTCACTAAATCAGAAGAAATGGCTACTCCCGCATTGTTAATCAACACATCCAAACCATTCATTTCCTTTATTACTTGTTTAAACAAGTTTATTGTTTCAGATGTGTTAGAAAGATCGGCTTGAAAAAGCCTACAACTTGGATTCAGCTCATTTAGAATGGATTGTGCTTGTTCTTCATTTGAATTATAGTGAACAGCCACAGCAGCGCCAGCGTCTGAAAGCTGTTTGGAAAGAGCGCGGCCAATGCCCCTCGAACCGCCCGTGACCAATATCACTTTCCCTTTTAATGAAATCTCCATGATTCAATCTATTTATTCCTTTCAAATTAATTCAAAAACTAGGCTTCTTTCTTACCGTCAAAATCATTTAGTGGTTTGGAAAAGGCTGAATCAATCTATCTTAAGCACTTGTTTTCATTTTGATCAGAAGCGCAAAACCTTTAATATTCTACTTCGATTAAGCTAAAAACTATCTTAAGCCATGAAAATCAAATTGATTGCCTGTTCCATCGGTCTATTTTTTGGAACCACAATTAGCGCCCAAACGATGGATTTTGAAGGATATAATCCGCCATCAACACTCGTTGTTCCTGAACACCCGATCACCCGATCGAAATTTCCTTTTATCGATATCCATAGTCATCAGAGACGAATGGGTCAACAAGATTTAAATGCGCTTGCAGCGGAAATGGATGGAATCAACATGGGGCTTATGGTAAATCTAAGTGGTGGTAGCGGCAAATCAATTGCAGACGCCTCCGCAAATATAAAAGCCAATCAACCCAAACGTTTTATTGTTTTTGCCAATGTAAACTTTATTAATGTAGGCGAAGAAGGCTGGGGAGAAAGGGCCGCAGCCCAACTAGAAAGGGATTATAACCAAGGTGCACGAGGGCTTAAAATTTTCAAAAGCTTAGGTTTCTCCGTAAAAGATATAGACGGTAATCGCGTAGCGGTGGACGACCCAAGGCTTGACCCGATTTGGGCAAAATGTGGTGAATTAGGTATTCCAGTACTGATCCACACAGCAGATCCAAAACAGTTTTGGGCACCTTTTGATGCTGAAAATGAAAGATGGTTGGAGTTGAAAACACATCCGAATAGAAAAAGAGAAGATGATAATCCCGTGCCTTGGGAAACCCTAATTCAAGAACAACACAACGTTTTCAAAAAGCATAAGAATACCCAATTTATTGCCGCGCACTTAGGCTGGTATGGCAACGACTTAGCCCATTTGGGAAAACTCTTGGACGAAATGCCAAATATGAATGTGGAAATTGGGGCGGTAATTGCTGAGTTAGGTCGCCAGCCACGCATGGCAAATAGCTTCCTCACCAAATACCAAGACCGCGTGCTGTTTGGAAAAGATGCTTACAACCCTGAGGAATACGCCACCTATTTCAGGGTGCTTGAAACAAACGATGAATACTTTCCTTATTACAAAAAGTACCACGCCTATTGGAAAATGTACGGTTTGGGGCTCTCAGATGAAGTGCTAAAAAAGATCTATTACAAGAATGCGATTCGTTTGGTGCCAGGTATTGACGCTTCTGCTTTTCCGAAATAGAAATTATTTGAAGTGGTGCTTTTCCCGATTCAGGGTTTGAATATGCTAGTACAGTCTAGAAACGTTTTTTCTACCAACAATTAAAATTACGTTTGTTGCATGGGTAGTCTGCAACATAACATTGAGAAAAAGGTGAGAAAGCTGATGCTGTGCATTGGCATTGCGGTAGGCTTGTTGATTATTGTTTCAGAAGCGAAATCGCAGGAAAAGAACATTTACCTGTACGGAAAAGTAACCACCATTAATGGCGATAAATACCAAGGTGCTTTGCGCTGGGGAGGTGATGAAGTGTACTGGGTCGACCTTTTTAATGCACAAAAAACCTCAAGCGATTTTTTAAAATTCCTTTCAAAAAAAGAAATACAACAGATTTCAGATCAAGAAGGAGGAAGTTCATGGCTCGGTATTGACCTTGGTGTGTTGAGCATTTGGGACGATAAATACAGCCGTACCAATCACCAATTCGATACCCGTTTTGGCGACATCAAAAGCATTAAACCTACGGGCAGAAGCCGGGCGCAAGTAGCGTTAAAAAATGGGGTAATTGTAGAAGTCAGTGGCAATGGTTTTGAAGACGTAGGCGCAAGCGTTAGCGTTTACGATGAAGAATTAGGTATTGTAAAGCTAGATTGGGCAAGGATAGAAAAAGTTGAGTTTTTAGAAAGTGGTATAATACCGAAATCGCTCTTTGGTGAAGCCATTTACGGAAAAGTAAAAGCAGGCAGAAGAGGTACTTTTGAAGGAACCATTCAGTGGGACCAAGGCACGAGCAAAAACACTCACAATGAGCGTTTTTTAGAAGATATTCTGAATGGTAAAGACCGTGATGGTGATAAAAACATTCCATTCAGGTCGATTACGAAAATTGTAAAAAACCGAAATGGGGTAGATGTTACCCTAAAATCGGGAAGAGAATTCTTTTTGACGGGCTCGAACGATGTGAATAGCGAAAACTCTGGCGTTTTAATCAACGATAAGGAAATTGGTCAAATCGTGGTTCCTTGGCGTGATTTCGAAGAGTTGGAAATTATTGAATCGAACAACCAAGGGCCGTCTTATAGTGAATTCCCATCCTCAACAGGTTTGAGAGGAACTGTAATTAACAGAGATGGTGAAAAAATAAGCGGTCTCATTGCCTATGACTTAGATGAGGCTTGGGAATATGAAACTTTAGATGGACAAGATGACCGAGTAGTTTACAAAATTCCCTTCCGAAATATCAAAAATGTCATTCCTAAGAACTACAGTTATTCAATGGTCATTCTTAGAAATGGCAAGGAACTTCTATTGGGTGAAAGTCGCGATGTGTCAGAAGACAATGATGGAGTGCTTATATTTACTTCAAAAGACGCCAAACCAACGTACATACGTTGGTCGCAAATTGACGAAATCATCTTTGATTGAGTATAGCACCTTGAAATTTAGTCGTAGTCAAATCATCCAAAACAGTATTGCCATCAGTTTGGTGGTGGGTGTTTTTATTTTTCTATACGCCACTTCAGCACCCCGCGAACTTTACCTGACAGCAGGGCTAATTGTTGCGGTTTTACTCTTGATTCTCCTAGCCAACCGCGCCTTAACAATTTCATTAGATAGAAAGCTTCCTTGGCTTACCCACGGTAATAAGCGCTTTTACTCCCAATTGGGTATTGGCGTATTGGTTTCTTTAATCATCATCAACATAAGTTATTTTCTGTTCAAGATTACCCTCACAGAAGACCCACCTGTTAGAAGTCAAATTGCGACCATAAATGCCTTATCCATTTTGATTCTGTTGCCCATCATTTCAATCAATTTTGGAATTCAGTTTTTGAAACGCTGGAAAAATGCTCAATTGGCTTCGGAAGAATTTCAGAAAGAATCGATCAAAGCAGAGCTTAACGCTTTAAAAAATCACTTAGATCCGCATTTCCTTTTCAATAACCTCAACATTCTTTCTTCGCTCATTTCCAAAGACCAAAAGCAATCACAGGCTTATCTGGAAAAATTTGCCGAAGTCTATCGCATTATTCTTCAAAGTAGTTCCGAAGAATTGGTGGAGTTGAAACAGGAACTCAGTTTCATTAGCGCTTATATGTATTTGTTAGAAATTCGGTTTGAAGACACCATTCAACTGAGCATGGCCATAGATAAAAAAGACGAAGCTTTATACTTGCCTCCACTCACCCTGCAAATGCTCATTGAGAATGCCATTAAGCACAATACCGTTTCTGAAATACGTCCACTAAAAATTCACGTTGAAAGTCAGAACGGCTTTATCTCAGTAAAAAATAACCTGCAGGAAAAGAAAGTTGAATTGCCGAACAGTGGGCAAACTGGTTTAGAAAATATTAAGCGTAGGTATTCCTACTTTACTACAAAGCCCGTTGAGGTAATTAAGAACCCAAACTCGTTCATCGTTCGTGTTCCTCTCATCAATATTTCTGAAATTTAACCGTAAAAGCTAAGCGAATGAAAGTACTGATTATTGAAGACGAAAGGCTGGCATCGGAAAGGTT
The DNA here is from genome assembly GCF_001267955.1 of Roseivirga seohaensis subsp. aquiponti. NCBI lineage: Bacteria > Pseudomonadati > Bacteroidota > Cytophagia > Cytophagales > Roseivirgaceae > Roseivirga > Roseivirga seohaensis. The sequence goes on along the minus strand of NZ_JSVA01000001.1, from coordinate 100,387 downwards.
AATTGAACTGCTAAAAGAACTCAAACCGGAACTGGAAATCGTAGCCACCATCAGGTCCGTAGAGGCTGGTTTGCTTTGGTTCGAAAATAATGAAGACCCCAACTTCATTGTCAGCGACATTCAGTTGCTTGACGGAACGAGCTTTGAAATTTTTGAACAGCACAAACCAAAATGTAAAGTAATCTTTACAACAGCATACAATCAATATGCGATTAAAGCATTTGAGGTAAATAGTGTGGATTACTTGCTCAAACCCATTCAGCGCGAAAAGCTGGCCAATGCGCTAGAAAAAATTGAAGAGCAATCCGCGATTTCCACTTCTCTAGCATTTGACCTTAGCCAAATCAAAGCGCTAATTAACGAACAGAACAAAGAATATAAATCACGATTCCTCACCAAAATTGGTCAGCGGATTCGCGCCATTCCTACAGAAAAAATCGCCTATTTCTATACCCACGATAAGCTTACCTATATCGTCACTTTTGAAAAGCAAAAGTACATTATCGATAATACCCTAGAAGAAGTAGATCAAATGCTAAATCCAAAGCAGTTCTTTAGGGTGAACCGTAAATTTTTGGTGCATTTCGATGCCGTTAGCGACATTCACCCTTACTTCAAAGGCCGAGTAAAACTGAGCCTTAGCCCAGAAATTGATGAAGACATTGTGGTGAGTTCGGAAAAGACACCGCTTTTCAAACAGTGGTTAGATAACTAAAAACACCTCTCCAAAAGTTGGTGTCATAATTCCCTAATGGCTATCATTTTCTCAGGATCTAGAATCAAAGCTTTTGGAGAGTTCAACCATCATTTCCAGTTCAGTAAGGTCTCCTCCCGTTTCGGATAAAGAATAACTTGGTAGAGCCAATCCGTATTTTTTGGCAAGATGTCATTCTGCATCTTTGATTCGTCAAAAAGAATAAAACTCAAACAACACAACCATGATTAAATCAATTATTTCAAAATCTGCCCTTTTTCTCGGGCTCATTACGGCTCCATTTCTTTCGGCCAATGCACAAGATGAAGGATTCATCTACGGAAAACTCACCACCATTGATGGCAACAGCTACACAGGTCAAATGCGCTGGGGCGATCGCGGAGAAGGCTATTGGACAGACCATTTTAATGGAAATAAGGAAGAAAACGACAATTACCGTCACCTGACAAGAGAAGAAAGAAACGATTTAAGGGACGAACAAAGAAGGAGAAACAGCAGCTGGGGCAGCTTTAGCATTAGTTGGGGCAATAACAGCTGGGAAACTACGCATGAATTCAGAACTGAATTTGGCAACATTTCTAGAATAGATATTAACAGACGTTCCGAAGTAGAGTTAACACTTCGCAATGGGGATAGAGTTTTTGTTAAAGACGGATCAGACGATATGGGTGGAACAATCACCATTCTTGATCAAGAGTTGGGAAGCATGAAATTCAACTGGAGTAGAATTGAAACCATTGAATTTATGGATACACCAAGTAAGCTCGCAAACAAAATAGGTGACCCTATCTACGGAACGGTTGAATATTACGGGGGTTCAATTACTGGGTTTGTTCAGTGGGATCATGATGAAAGATATACCACAAATGTACTCGATGGCGATACCCGTGATGGTGACATGAAAATTGAATTCGGTAATATTAAATCCATTGAAAGAGATCGTTCTGGTAGTAATGTGGTGACCAAATCAGGAAGAGAGCTTTATTTGAGAGGTTCGAATGATGTAGACAATTCGAATGGTGGGATTATCGTGAGCACCGATTTCGGTAGAGTAGATATTCCATGGAAAGAATTTAAGCGTGTTGAATTCACAAATGCACCAAATTCCGGAAAAGCATATTCTGATTACGAAGTGAAGAAAATCTCTGGAACCGTAGAAACTACCAAAGGAGAAACGCTTTCTGGTGAGATCATTTTTGATCTAGATGAAGAATACAACTTTGAGATTATTCAAGGGGAAGATGATGACATTGAATACTTTATTCCAATTGAAAATATCAAATCCTTCAGCCCAAGAAATTACGATAACGCAAGAATTGTGTTGAAAAGCGGTAAAGAATTAACCCTTGGTTCGGGTAGAGATGTAAGTGATGAAAATGAAGGCGTTTTGGTTTTCAATTCAAGCGGAAAGCCCACTTATGTGAAATACGCGAACATTAAGCAGATTAATTTTAAGTAAGCCCAAAAGTCAAAAACATATTCAGGTCAATTTGAAGGCTGCAACTACGTTGTGGCCTTATTTTTTTAAAAGCTAAACAGCAAATAAAAGAAGAGCAAAATCCAAAGTACATCCACAAAATGCCAAAAGTCTGTGAGCATTTTGAACCTAATTTTTTGGTAGGGATTCGTGCAGTAAATCAAACTTTGCACAGCATCCAACGAAACTTTATTACACTTTACCAGCAATCGAACCGCGTAAAGTAAAATAGCCAACACATGTATTACGTGTAAGCCAGTAATTACATAGAGATAAGCGCCAGAGCGTACTCCGCTAAAAAGAATCTGATTTTCTTGTAGTTCGCGCCAGCCTAAAAACTGAGAAGTGGCAAAAGCCAAACCTAGTAAAAAGGTAATGCCCAGCCATTTTTTCAGTTCTTCCAGCTCGTCTTTTTCATAAGCAGGAATAATTTTGGACACCGAAAAACTCGAAAGAAGCATCAGTACCGTACTTACCACAAAGAATTTAGGAAATTCAACTTTAAGAAAATCACTATGAATCGGTCTGCTAGCTGTAAAAGCAACCACTAAAAAGAGGAAAAGCACAGAGCTACCAATCAAAGCTACATAGAGCATTAGTTGATGCGGATGCATCTGCTCCATTTTATTAAAGGCTTCGCGCCTTAAGCCGATTCTAACTTTTTCTTTTTTCACTACAAATGCTCTAACAATAAAAGCAATTAAAGAGTTGGGTTAAATGTCGGTTAATTTATTGATTGCTTACACTCTTTTGCCACGAATGGCTTCAGAATTATTTACATTTGCCCCCTCTTTTTAGCAAGAACCTTGAAAGTAAAAGACTTCATAAAGATTTATAGGGAAGACCCTATCATTCAAACCATTGCCGAGCGAATCAAGCCCAATGAGGGAAATAGTATTCAGCTTAAGGGATTGGTGGGTAGTTTAGATGCCGTTGTGGCGGCTGCCGTATATCAGCACAATAAGCAAACTTGCCTTTTTGTAATGCACGATAAAGAAGAAGCTGCTTATTTTCATAACGATATGCAGAATTTGGTAGGTGAAAAAGAGGTTTTGCTTTTCCCTACTTCCTACAAAAGGCCTTATCAGTTTGATGAAACTGAAAATGCCAACATTCTCATGCGTGCCGAAATCCTAAACAGGATTAACCATAAGGCTTCCACAGGTGAAATCATTGTTACTTATCCCGAAGCGCTTACAGAAAAGGTGATTAACAAAAAGGCCCTAGCCACCAATACCTTTTCTACCAAAGTGGGGGAAGAAATTGATGTGGAGTTTTTAGCAGAACTGCTGATGACCTACGATTTCGAGAAAACCGATTTTGTGTACGAAGCAGGCCAGTTTTCGGTGCGAGGCGGTATTGTAGATGTTTATTCTTACGCTCACGATTTGCCCTACAGAATCGAGCTTTTTGGCAACGAAGTAGAAAGCATTAGAACTTTCGATCCCGTTTCTCAACTCAGTCAGGAGAGCGTAAAACACATCAACATCATTCCGAATATTCAAACCCGACTGTTGCAAGAAGTAAGACAATCGTTTTTAGATTTTATTCCGAACAACACCAAAATCTGGTTTAAGGATTACCAACAAACCTTAGACACGATCGAAAAATACTTCGAAAAGGCTTCGGCTAATTTTGACGAAGTGCTTTCTGTTACCGATGCCCAAGTGGTTCTTAGCCCAGATGCCCTTTTCGAGACTCAAAAATCATTTAAAAAGGGAATCGCTAGTCTTGCTCAAATCGAATTTGGAAATCGCTTTACCAAAAAATCTGGTTTCGAATATCGCTTCGAAGCAGAAGTACAGCAATCCTTCAACAAAAATTTCGATCTAATTGCCGATAACCTTGCCGGTTGGCAAATGAAGAATCATACACTTTTAATTTCTGCGGAATCTGAAACTCAAATTGGCCGATTAGAAAAAATCTTCACGGAGTTGAACCCTATCATCAAAATTCAACCCCTCAATATAGGCCTCAGACAAGGGTTTATAGACAAAACGCTCCAGATGCTCTGCTATACAGACCATCAGCTTTTCGATAGATTTCACAAATACAAAAGCCGTACAAAGCATAGTAAATCAAAGGCTTTAACGCTCAAAGAACTGCGCTCTTTGCACCCAGGAGATTACGTTACCCACATTGATTATGGCGTAGGGCGTTTTGCGGGAATGGAAAAAGTGGAAGTGAATGGAAATCAGCAAGAATCCATTCGTTTGGTCTATCGCGATGACGATTTGCTTTATGTCAGTCTCCATGCCCTTCATAAAATTTCAAAATATTCAGGCAAAGAAGGCACACCGCCTACCATGAGTAAATTGGGCTCTCCTGAATGGGAAACCAAGAAATCGAAGGTTAAGAAGAAGGTTAAAGACATTGCCAAAGACCTGATTGCGCTTTACGCGAAAAGGAAGGGAGCCAGCGGTTTTGCTTTTCAGCCAGACGGTTTTATGCAAGCCGAATTAGAATCCTCTTTTATTTATGAAGACACTCCTGATCAAGCCAAGGCCACCGAAGATGTTAAAGCCGACATGGAATTGCCTCATCCCATGGACCGATTGGTTTGTGGCGATGTGGGTTTTGGTAAAACCGAAGTCGCTATTCGTGCAGCTTTTAAAGCTTGCGCCAACGGAAAACAAGTAGCGGTTTTGGTGCCTACCACCATTTTGGCCATGCAGCACTACCGTACTTTCGCTGAAAGGCTAGAAAATTTTCCAGTGAATGTAGAGTACATCAACCGATTTAAAACCGCCAAAGAAATTAAAGAAACCCTTCAGCGTGTAAAAGAAGGAAAAACCGAAATATTGGTCGGTACGCACAGAATCGTAAATAAGGATGTTCAGTTCAAAGACTTAGGCCTTCTAATTATTGATGAAGAGCAGAAATTTGGGGTACGGGTAAAAGATAAACTAAAAGAGTTTAAAGTAGATGTGGATGTGCTTACCCTCACAGCTACGCCAATTCCTAGAACTTTGCATTTCTCTTTAATGGGCGCCAGAGATTTGAGCGTAATTGCTACGCCTCCTCCAAACCGTCAGCCTGTTACTACGGAAATTCACACTTTTGACGAAACCATTATTCGCGATGCCATCAGTTTTGAGTTAAGGCGTGGAGGTCAGGTTTTCTTTGTGCATAACCGAATTAAAGACATTGTTCAGGTAGGAAATATTATTCTGAAGCTTGTGCCCGATGCCCGAATTGGTGTGGCGCATGGCCAAATGGAAGGAAGTGTGCTTGAAAAGCGCATGGTAAAATTCATTGAGGGCGAATACGATGTGCTGATTTCTACCAATATCATTGAATCTGGCCTAGATATTCCAAACGCCAATACGATTATCATTAATCATGCACACATGTTTGGGCTTTCCGACTTACACCAAATGCGCGGACGTGTGGGCCGCTCTAACCGAAAGGCCTTCTGTTACTTATTAACCCCTCCGTCTATCGGGCTTAGTTCCGATTCCAGAAAACGTTTGAGCGCTTTGGAAGAATTCTCTGATTTAGGCGATGGCTTTAAAGTGGCCATGCGCGATTTAGATATTCGCGGAGCAGGTAATTTATTAGGAGCCGAACAAACCGGTTTCATTACCGATTTGGGTTTTGAGATGTACCACAAAATTCTGGACGAAGCCGTTCAAGAATTGAAGGAAACGGAATTCAAAGACCTCTTCTACAAAGATTTGGTAAAAGAAGCGGCTGAAGCAGTTAAGGTAGATACTTCGATTGAAACCGATTTGGAAATTCTAATTCCGGAAACCTACGTTTCTAATATTTCGGAACGACTTGGCCTCTACTCTAAAATTGATAACATTAAGAATGAAGAAGGACTGGCCAAGTTTACGGCCAGTATTAAGGATCGTTTTGGGCCTATTCCAGTACCTGTTTTAGATTTAATCGAAACGGTGAGGCTACGTTGGTTGGCTGAAAATCTGGGTTTTGAAAAAGTGGTTATCAAAAACGAATCGATGAAATGCTACTTTTTACCTTCTGACAATGAGCGCTATTTCCAATCGGCTGCCTTCGGAAAAGTAATTGCCTATGTTCAATCGCACCCAAAAAGTTGCCATATGAAAGAACACAAAACCCGTTTGATTCTACGAATTGACGAGGTGCTTTCTATCGGAAAAGCAATAGAGGTTTTACAAAATATGAGCGCTTAGGTTAAAAAGAAAAACGCTCCAAAGTTTATATTTGGAGCGTTTGAATATGATTAGTAGCAAAAACTAGAAGCTCATAATATCTTTAAACTTAAGGGTTTGCCTACGCGAAACATCTATTTCTTCGCCCCCTTTCATATATATTCTTAAGCTACCACTAAACCAAGGTTCAATTCTTTCGATCCATTTTAAATTGATGATTTGTTGACGATTGGCCCTAAAGAAGGTTTTCTCGTCTAGCCTTGATTCTAAATAGTTGAGTGTTCGCGTAATCATCGGTTTCGATTTGTCGAAATACACGGTGGTGTAGTTTCCGCTTACCTCAAAAAGGCGGATATCGGCCAACTGAACGAACCAGCATTTCTCGCCATCTTTTACAAAAACCTGATCGTGAATGGTAAGCTTATCGCTACCGCTTTCTTTATCTCTTTCCTTTTTCTCTACTTTTTCAATCACCTTAGAAATGGCTCCGGCCAACCGATCTTTCTGTACAGGCTTTACCAAATAATCAAGTGCGTTGTATTCAAAAGCTTTGAGCGCATATTCATCATAAGCCGTAGAAAAAATTACCTCTGGCACAATTTCGAGCTCCTCAAGTAAATCAAAACCTGTTTTGCCTGGCATTTGAATATCCAAGAAAATTAAGTCGGGCTTTAGTTCGGTGATTTTTTCAATTGCTTCATCAACACTTGCCGCTTCTCCAACAACCTGAACATTGTCAAACTCTTTGAGTAGCCTTTTTAATTCGTTTCTGGCAAGTCTTGAATCGTCTATTACTAAAGTTTTCATATCGCTTAATTTTGAGGTTTTAATTTAAAGGGATTTTGACCGTTGCACAGACCATGTGCTCATTCATATTTTCAATATTTAAAGAAGCTTTATCTCCATAAAGCAAGCGTAGTCTTTCTCTCGCGTTTCCAATTCCAATTCCTTTTCGCTTAGTACCATTTGGCCCTTTCAGTTGGCCTGTGTTTTTCACAAAAATACTTAGGAAGTTATTTGTCATTTTTGACTCCACTATGATTTCTCCTCCTTCAGGTAAATTATTGATACAATGTTTAATAGCGTTTTCAACCAAGGTTTGAATAATCATTGGCGGAACAACCACATCTTTACTTTCACTATCAATCAAAAACTGATACCTCAGCCGGTCTTCCAGCTGAATAGACTCTAGGTTTAAATAATGAGCCACAACTTCCATTTCTTTCTCAAGGCTCACTTTTTCATAATGATCGAATTGAATGGAAAATCTTAAAAGATCAGAAAGGTGCGTAATTGAATCTCTGGCTTTTTCGGCATCTTCTACCACCAATGATCGAATATTATTGAGACTATTAAATATAAAGTGCGGATTGATCTGAGATTTCAAGGCACTCAATTCGGCATCTTTCACCGTAGCCTGAAGTTTCCATTTTTCAATTTCAACCTCTCTATTCTTCTGAAGAAACTGGTAAGCAAAATAGATAGACGACCAACTAATAAAATATACTGAATAGCTGCCAATAAAGCTCACCGCCATTATAATTAGGGTGCTGGGGGTAAATATTCCACGATTTACCTCTCTTAATTTTTCGAGCGTTGCTTCATCTACGCCTTCCATTTTAGAAAGTCCTGTAAAATGATCCATTAAATTGGGATCTACCTTGATCAATAACACAACAGAACCAATAGCAACCAAAAAGGTAAGAATGGCCAAAAGTGCCCCCTGAATAATGCTACTAAAAAATACGCGAGGAATAAGCTTTACAATTTTTAAGTCTTTCCACTTTCTCTTTTTTGCGTAAAGCCTGTACAAATGGCTAATAAGAACAGCACAAAGAACACTGACTATGGTAGAAATGATAGAGGCCCAAAAAGGCAGAATAAAAGCAATGGCCAAAAAGCTGGTTATATGGAGCCCGCCCCAACCTCCAATTTGGAGCATCCAATACAGCTGATTCTTTTTCATAACCTAAAGCAAATATATTTATTCAACACCTCTCCGATCATTTTACTAAAAGGTTTAATATTCGGATTAACCATAAAATAAGCCTGATCAGAAATAGAAAGACTCAACCTTCTACCTGTTCGGATTAAATAATGGTTAATTATACACTGTCTTTTCAGCCTTTGTATTATTTTCAATCTCGCATTTTGATGCTGAATTGTAAAATATGTAATTAGAACCATCGTTTAGGCATAACAATGAGTGAATTACACCTTTGTTAAACATAAGGGATAAGTGTATATTAGCCCCCTTAATTCACCTAAAAGGTCTGAATAAAAACACTAACATGAAAAATACAGCTGGGTTTTTGAAGGTTTCAGTATTTATATTACTGTCAACCTCATTATTATCTTCTTGCTTCCTTTTTAATAAAAACAAAGGAGGAGTGAGTTCTACAACTGGTATGGCTTATGGTAACTCAAAAGACACCCTCAGTTTTACCCCATTCGATACAAAAAACTTACCTAACCCTCCAGGAATGGTTTATATTCAAGGAGGTAGAACCGTTTTAGGTTCTTTTGAAGAAGATTTGTTAGGCACCAGAGACAACATAGAAAGAACCGTAACAGTGAATTCTTTCTATATGGACGAAACTGAAGTGACAAACAAGGATTGGAAAGAATATGTTTTTTACCAATTCAACCCTATACCACTAAGCTTAGGCAAGGATATTGAAATAGTGGATGATCCTGCTAACCCATTTCTTCCGCCAACTACTTCGCATAACGGACAGACCATGAAAGATCTAATTCCAAACGACAGTGTTTGGTCTAGTGATTTTTCTTTCAACGATGTATATAGCGAAAACTATTACAGCAACCCAGGCTACAATAATCACCCAGTTGTTGGAGTTACTTGGAGACAGGCTGTAGACTACTGTAAATGGAGAACTGATTTTGTTAATTACATTACTATCAGTCAATTACCGTTCGAAGACCTTCCAGATGCTTATAAATTAGAATTTTACGATCCAGATGGTACACTTCAAATTCTTGGAAGTGCTGGAGGAAATAGCTCAACGGGCGGTGGTCAAATTACACCACAAGAATTAGATGATCTTCAGCAAGATCAAATCGCTTTTATCAACGCCAACAAAAAATTATTTATCGAAAGAGGTATTTACCTACCTGAATTTAGGCTACCAAATGAAGCCGAATGGGAATATGCTGCTAAAGCGACTATTGGAACTCAATACCTAGATGAAAACGAAGAGTATGGTAGAATTTACCCTTGGGATGGAAGGGGAGTAAGAAATCCATACGGTAAAAAACGAGGTGAGCTTTTGGCCAACTTTAAAAGAGGCCGAGGCGATTATGCTGGTATTGCCGGAAATATTAATAATGACGGAGATGTAATTCCACGCCCAGTGGGAGGATATGAGCCAAACGACTTCGGTTTATTCAACATGGCAGGTAACGTAAGCGAGTGGGTAAACGATACCTACCGACCACTTTCATTCCAAGCAGTTGACGATCTAAACCCAGTTAGAAAAGATGGTACTGCTGACGGAGAACAACTTTACGGTTGGGATGGAGATAGAACCGACTTCAGATCATTAATTAACGACAGAGCCAAAGTATACAAAGGCGGTTCTTGGAAAGATGTAGCTTACTGGATGTCACCAGGAACAAGAAGATTTTTAGATCAAGATAAAGCCACCAATACCATTGGTTTTAGATGTGCCATGATTTCTATTGGTTTCGAACCGAAATCTAGTGGTGGTGGAATTTTTGGAGGTAAAGAATAAATAGAAGAAAAAGCATTAAAAGGCCGTTTCTATATAGGAATCGGCCTTTTTTGTTTTATGCCCATTAACGAGTAGCAGCAATTACAGCAAAGCTGAGTTCTTTTATGCCTGCTTCAATTAATACATTTCCGCAAGCCAACAAAGTAGCACCCGTGGTAATTACATCGTCCACCAAAAGAACCCGTTTACCCTGAATTTCCGAGGCATTTACTATCTCAAAAATTGATTTCACATTCTCTAGCCTCTCAACCCTACTCTTTCTCGTTTGCGTTTCACTGGCAGCCACCCTGCTAAGCCCAAGACAAACTTCTGCTTTTAATACTTCTGAAAGCCCTTTGGCAAAAGCTTCACTTTGGTTATAACCTCTCTTTCTTTGCTTAGACGAGTGTAACGGAACTGGAATAATCATATCGAACTCGTTGGTAAAGCCACCCAGCAATAAATCGTGACCATACCATCGCCCTATCATAAGGCCAATATCTTCTTTATGATTATACTTTAGTTCATGTAAAATATGTTGAACAATCCCCTTTTTCTGAAAATGGAGGTAAGCGAGTATATGACTGAACTGGATAGAGCCTGCCAACTTTTGATCAATATGCGGAACCTCTTGCTTATAATTATTTGTTTTCGGCAAATCGTATTGACAAGCAGGACAAATATGATTCATGCCGTTGGGTAACGACCCTTTACATCCAATACATATGTTTGGAAAAAAGAGAGCGACAAAGTCGTTCAAGATTAAATTTATCTTGCTAGGCATTCAGAAAACGAAACTATATTTGACGAAATATTAAGGTAATGACTATTGTAGAAGAATTCAATGATTATCGCGCCAAGATGAACGAAAAAATCTTGGAAGAGAACAACACAGTGTTGAAAAGATTATTTAATCTAGACACTAATGCCTTTGCTCCTGGTGCATTGGATGGAAAAGTAAAAGAGCTAATCGGGCTTTCTAGCTCTATGGTATTAAGGTGTGACGACTGCATCAAATACCATTTAGGAAAATGCCACGAATTGGGAGTGACCACTAAAGAAGTTTTCGAAGTCTTTTCAATTGCAAACTTGATTGGCGGAACCATTGTAATTCCTCACCTTAGAAGGGCAGTTGAATTTTGGGATGAGCTCAATAAATAATGTATAAAAAGGATTTAGAACTTCAGAGGAATTGGGCAAGGTTGCTTACCCATTTAGAGCAACTTTTGGGCAAAAGGCCCAAAGATCTTAATGGGGTTCTATTTCTTATTGGGGTTCAAGAGCTTGGCAACGGCAAACAAAATTTTACTAAGGAAGAAAAGCAAGATTTAATGCACATTGCTATTTGCAAAGTATTAAGTCTTTCAGGATTTTATGAACTAGAGGGAATTGATGCTGATGGTTGGCCTCACTGGAAAAAAACAGATGTTTCATTACCTCACTTCGATTTAATGGATCAAGAAAAGCTTCTCAAAATGCATGTAATTGAATATTTTGAGACTGAATTAAAAATTGAATTATGAAGATTATCAGCTATAACGTAAACGGAATTAGGGCCGCCATGAAAAAAGACTTTGTGGGTTGGCTAAAAACCGAAAACCCTGATATTCTTTGTTTACAAGAGCTAAAGGCATTGCCCGATCAAGTAGATACTTCTGAATTTAAGGCTTTAGGCTACCATTTATATTGGGAGCCTGCACAAAAAAAAGGATACAGTGGAGTAGCGATTTTCAGTAAAATTGAGCCGCTTCACGTGGAACATGGTTGCGGAAACCCTTTGTATGATGCTGAAGGAAGGGTAATCAGAGCCGATTATGAAGATTTCTCGGTTATGAGCGTTTATATGCCAAGTGGAACAAGCGGAGACATTCGCCAAGACTTTAAATATGAATGGCTCGACTTCTTTTTTGAGTACGCCAATGAATTAAGAAAAACCATTCCTAACTTAATTATAAGCGGAGATTACAATATTGCTCACAAAGAGATTGATATTCACAACCCCGTTTCTAACAAAAACTCATCTGGCTTCTTGCCTGAAGAAAGAGAATGGCTGACAAAATATACAGAAGCTGGCTTTATTGATTCCTTCAGAGTTTTTAATCAAAACCCGCACGAATACTCTTGGTGGAGCTACAGAGCAAACTCAAGAGCAAATAACAAGGGCTGGAGAATAGATTATCACATGACCACAGCAGAAATGCAAGACCGATTAGTGAGCGCATCTATCTTAAACGATGCTGTTCATTCTGACCACTGCCCGATACTCCTAGAAATTCGATAATTTAAATCGTATATTTCTCCTTTAGTCAATTGTTATACAATCAAATACGTTTCAATCACGTATGAGTATTTACAAGTTTAAATTCAGGAGATGAGTTCTAACCAACTACTAAAACAGCAACTTCAGGCATATAAGAAAAAGTTCTACACTAACCGGTTGATCAAAGGCTCTATTCTGTTCTTAGCCTTTTTTCTTAGCCTTTTTATTATAGCCAATGCTTTTGAGTTTTCGGCACGTCTAAGTGGCGGAGGTAGGGCTATCCTTTTCTTTTCTTTCGTTTTTGGAAGCTTATTAGCTTTCTTCTGGTTTGTTGGTAAAAATTTATACCACTTAAGAAACGCACAAAAACACTTATCGAACGAAGAGGCCTCTAAGCAAATTGGAGCCCATTTTCCAGAAATTTCAGACAAGCTTTTAAACATAATTCAGTTAGAAAAGCTCAATATGGCACAAAACGAGTTGCTTTTGGCCAGTATAGAGCAGAAAAGTAAGGAAGTAGGTAAAATTTCATTTGTGAATGCCATAGACTACAAAGGCAACCGAAAATACCTCCGATATGTGATAGGACCAGGTGCCATTATCGTTATTCTACTGCTTTTCATTCCCCAGTTTCTTACAGAAAGTTCTACAAGAATAATAAACTATAATACTGAGTTTCTTCCTGAAGCTCCTTTTTCCTTTTCTATTAAAAACACCGATTTTAAAGCCTTTAAGGGCGAAAACTTTACATTAGAAGTAAATACTGAAGGGCGCTCTATTCCTCAAAATCTTTATGTATGGACAAATAACCGTAAGGTAAAAGCCAATAAAACAGGCCCAGAAAGCTTTCAGTATACATTCACCAGAATTCAAGCAGATACTAAGTTTTCGTTAGAAGCGGAAAGTATTACTTCGTCAGAATATAAAATTGAAGTTGTTTCTAGACCTTCACTCTCGTTATTCAACCTTGAACTTGAGTTTCCGAAGTATTTAAAACGAGAAAAAGAGCAGTTAGAAAACTCTGGAAACGTTTCTGTTCCCGAAGGCACCATTATTAAATGGAAATTCGATACCGATAATACAGATGAAGTAAAGCTCAATTTTCCAGAGCTTGACATATATGAAAAGGCAAAAAAGAGCTCAAACGGTACTTTCAGCTACGAACAAAAAATCAGTAAGTCTAGTCGTTATTCCATCCAACTCAAGAATGAATACAGCCTCAACCGCGACTCACTTGTTTTCGCAGTTGAAGCAGTAAAAGATCGTTATCCCGAAATCACCTTAGATCAATATCAAGATACCGTCTTATTCAAATCTTTAGTTTTAGGTGGAAATATTACTGATGACCATGGCTTTTCTCGCCTTTCTATTTTCTACCAATATCAGGACGACCAAAACTTTGAAGAACTTCCTTTAGAACTAAATAAAGCTTTGAATAGCCAGAGTTATTATAAGGTTTTCAATTTAGATTCAGCTAAAATTACTGCTGGCGCAGAAATCAAATATTACGTACAGGTTTCTGATAATGACGGAGTTAATGGGTCAAAATCTGTAAAAACAAGCACATATTCATTCAAAATACCTTCAAAAGAAGAAATTGAAGAAGAAATTGATCGCACCGCAGAAAAGGTTCAGAAAGACATAGATAAAACCTTAAAAGAGGCCAAAGAGCTTAATGAAAAACTAAGTGAGGTAGATGAACGCCTGAAAACTAAAAAAGAATTGGATTGGCAAGATGAAAAGCTGATGCAAGATATTCTTAAGCAGAAAGATCAACTAGCAGAGAAGTTGGAGGAGTTAAAGAAAGAAAATCAGCTTAACAACATGAAGAAAGAGCAATTCTCTCCTCAAAACGATAAGATTCAAGAAAAAATGAACCAACTACAAGAGTTGATGAATGATATTCTTGATGATGAAACCAAAAAGCTCTATGATGAATTGAGAGAACTGCTTGAAGAACAAGGTGATATATCTGAGTTCAGAGATAAAATAGAAGAGATGAAAAACAAGGGTGGCGACCTTGAAAAGGAGATAGAAAGAACTTTAGAATTATTCAAAAAACTTCAATTCGACATGAAATTGGAGCAGAACATAAAGGAATTAGAGCAAGCCATTAAAGACCAAGAACAGCTGATTGAAGAAACTCAAAACGAAAAATCAAGTTCAGATTCTCTCAGCCAAAAACAAGCTCAAGAAAAGAAAGACCTCGAAAAACTTCAAGAGCAAATGGAGAAGCTAAATGAGTTAAATGAAGAAAGAAAAACCCCAGATGACCTACCTAGCGACTTAAAAGAACAATTTGAAGAAATAAAGGAAGAGCAAGAAAAAGCGCAAGAAGAACTTCAACAGGAATCTGAGCAAGAAAATAGCCAAGAGAAATCTAAAGAAGAACAGGAAAAAGGACAAGAAGAGCAACAAAAGGGTAAACCTTCGCAGCAAAGACAAAACGCAACCAAAGCTCAGCAAAAAGCAGCTGAGAAAATGAAGGAAATGAAAAAGAACCTTGAATCAATGCAAGGTGGTATGGAAATGGAACAGCAGCAAGAAAACCTTGAGTTCTTAAAAGAGCTTGTAGATAACCTTGTTACGCTTTCTTTCAATCAAGAAGACCTGATGAATTCTTTCCGTGAAATACGCGAGAGTGACCCTAGATTTGTAGATCTTACTCAGAAGCAACTCAAGCTTAAAGACGACTCTAAAATCGTTCAGGATAGCCTAATTTCCCTTTCTCAGCGGGTATTCCAAATCTCGTCATTTGTAATGAGAGAGGTGAGTGAAATGAACCGACAGATGGATGGCGCTTTGGACGAATTGAAAGAAAAAAGAATCAATCAAGCTACTGGAAAACAGCAGTTTACAATGACTTCTATTAATAATTTGGCCTTATTATTAGATGATATCGTTCAGCAAATGCAAAACCAAATGGCCAGCTCGTCTAACAAAGGCAATAAAAAGAATAAGCCAATGCCTGGTGGATTAAGTGAACTCCAGAAACAGCTTAGTGAACAAAT
This sequence comes from Roseivirga seohaensis subsp. aquiponti, assembly GCF_001267955.1. Lineage (NCBI taxonomy): Bacteria > Pseudomonadati > Bacteroidota > Cytophagia > Cytophagales > Roseivirgaceae > Roseivirga > Roseivirga seohaensis. The sequence continues at coordinate 85,057 of NZ_JSVA01000001.1, read as the reverse complement.
AAGTGAATTAAAGAAAAGTGGAAAATCCGGAAGGCAACTTTCTGAAGAATTAGCAAAACTAGCAGCAGAGCAGCAACGTTTGAGAAATGCACTTGAAAATTTTGAAACCGGAGTTGATGGAGATAATTTAGGCGAGAAAATTGATAAGCTCATTGACCAGATGGAAAAGAATGAGGAAGACCTTATCAATAAAAATCTGACGGAAGAAACTGTAGAAAGACAACAAGAAATACTTACCCGTTTGTTAGAAGCTGAAAACGCAATGAACGAAAGGGGTGAAGATGAAGAAAGAAAAGGAGAAACGGCCACTGATTATGACATATCAGTACCAGAATCTTTAAACGAATACCTTAAGGCAAAGGAAAAAGAAATTGAATTATTAAAAACTATTCCTGCTGTTCTTAATCCATATTACAAGCAAGAAACCAATAAGTATTTCAAAAAAATAAAGCAGAAGAATTAATTCTCTACATGAACACTATTAGCATTGAAATTCCTTCTCTAGTTGAGAACATTCGTATTGTCGAAAGTTTTATAGACAACGCCAAAGAAAAGTATCAGTTAGATGATGACCTTTACGGAAACATCATGATTGCCGTTATCGAATCGGTAAACAATGCCATTATTCATGGTAACCAATTAGAGAAAAGTAAGTTCGTGCATCTTTCTATGATTTTGGAAGAAACCTCGGTTACATTTATGATAAAAGATGAAGGTAAAGGGTTTGTTATCAACAACTTACCCGATCCAACGGCACCTGAAAACTTAGCTAAACCAGGTGGAAGAGGTATCTTCTTAATGAAGCATTTAGCTGACGAAGTTGCTTTCAATGATAACGGACAAGAAGTTAAACTTACGTTCTACCTTAATTAATGGACAATATTAACTTCTTTTCTGAAGACATTGACTTCACATTAAAATCAGAAGATCAAATAATTACTTGGCTACAGCGCATTGCAGAGGCCGAAAATAGTTCGATAGAAGAGATTAGCTATGTTTTCTGCTCAGATGATTATCTATTGAAAATCAATCAAGAGTATTTAGATCACGATTATTATACAGACATTATCACTTTTGATAATCGCGATAACCCAGAAGACCCAATAGAATCTGACATTTTCATCTCGATTGACAGGGTAACAGAAAATGCCTCTGATCAAAATGTATCCTTCGAACTTGAACTCAAAAGAGTTCTCGCACATGGCTTACTTCACCTCATCGGTTATAACGACAAGACAGAAGAAGAGCAACAGCTCATGAGAGAAAAAGAAGAAGCTTATCTATCTTTACAAATCAATTAAAAAATCAACTGTTCCACGTGAAACACTATAACGCAATCAACTAGCATTGTAGAACTGTTCCACGTGAAACATCAAGAAGAAAATTATATGTTCAATCAATACGATGTCATAGTTGTTGGTGCTGGCCACGCTGGTTGCGAAGCTGCAAATGCTGCTGCAACTATGGGTTCAAAGGTTCTTTTAGTAACCATGAACATGAATACCATAGCTCAAATGTCATGTAATCCCGCAATGGGCGGGGTAGCAAAAGGACAAATTGTAAGAGAAATAGATGCACTTGGAGGTATGTCGGGAATTATTACCGATAAATCTATGATCCAATTCAGGATGCTCAACAAGTCCAAAGGTCCGGCAATGTGGAGCCCACGTACTCAAAGTGACCGAATGAGGTTTGCGGAAGAATGGCGATTGGCACTAGAGCGTAATCCTAATATCGATTTTTGGCAAGAAATGGTCACTGGCATTATCGTAGAAAACAATACTGCAGTAGGTATTACCACCGGAATGGGTATTGAGATTAGATCAAAATCTGTTGTGCTTACGAATGGCACTTTTCTTAATGGCCTCATTCATATTGGTGAAAAACAATTTGGTGGTGGCAGAACAGGAGAAGGAGCATCTAAAGGAATCACTGAACAACTCGTTCAGCTTGGCTTTGAATCAGGCAGAATGAAGACTGGAACACCTCCAAGAGTAGATGGTCGATCTTTAGACTATTCCAAAATGGAAGAACAAAAGGGTGACGATGTGCCTGGAAAATTCTCTTTTTCTCCTTCAACTACACCATTGCTTCAACAGAAAAGTTGCTATATCACCTATACCAACCCAGAAGTACACGCAATTTTGGAGACTGGTTTCGACAGATCGCCAATGTTCAATGGTAGAATTCAAGGTTTAGGACCACGCTATTGCCCATCTATAGAAGATAAAATCAATCGTTTTGCCGAAAGAACAAGACATCAAATCTTTGTTGAACCAGAAGGTTGGGACACTGTTGAAATCTATGTCAATGGATTTTCAACATCATTACCAGAAGACGTACAGTTTAAGGCAATACGTAAAATAGCCGGTTTTGAAAATGCCAAAATGTTCAGACCAGGTTACGCTATCGAGTATGACTACTTTCCCCCAACACAGTTAAGTACGACTCTCGAAACCAACCTTATTCAAAACCTGTACTTTGCTGGTCAAATTAACGGAACCACCGGTTACGAAGAAGCAGCTTGCCAAGGATTGATGGCTGGAATTAATGCGCATAATAAAACACACGATAAAGAACCTTTTGTTTTAGGAAGGTCTGAAGCCTATATCGGAGTATTAATTGATGACCTGATTAATAAAGGTACCGATGAACCTTATAGAATGTTTACTTCTAGAGCGGAATACAGAATACTCTTACGACAAGATAATGCAGATATTCGCCTTACGGCCAAAGGTCATAAACTTGGATTAGCCTCAGACGAAAGACTTAAAAATGTAGAAGAGAAAAAGAAGTCTGTTTCGAAACTGCTAAATGATATTCGACAAAAGAAGATCGATCCAGATAAAGCCAACCCAGCTCTCGCTTCACTTGGTACAGCAATCATAGAACACAGAACCAATTATGCCAAGCTGTTAAAGCGGCCACAAATCAATATCTATGATCTACCATCATTCGATGAAGAGCTTGCAAACTACTTGGCAAAGTATGATCATGAAGTTATAGAGCAAGTTGATATTCTTATCAAATACGAAGACTATATAGATAAAGAAGAAAAGTTGGCTGATAAAATCAGTAGCTTAGAAAACCATACTATTCACAACGATTTTGACTTTGATTCCATTAGTGCTTTATCTGCAGAAGCTCGAGAGAAATTCAAGAAAATAAAGCCATCTACAATTGGGCAAGCTTCAAGAATAAGTGGAGTTTCACCAGCAGATATTTCAGTACTTATGGTTTATATGGGTAAATAAAAAATGGAAAGATTAGAGGAATGTCCACTCTGTGGAAATGCCCAGTTTGAAAGCTATTTGAAAATCAATGATCATTTCTTGAGCCATGAAGAGTTTCAACTTCAGAAGTGCTCTTCATGCGATTTAGTCTTTATCAACCCAAGACCTACACAAGCTGAAATAGCCCCGTATTATAAATCCGTAGATTATATTTCGCATTCCAATAAAACCAAAAGTCTTTCTAGCCTTCTATACAAACTAGTAAGATCATATACGCTTGGAAAAAAATATAGACTCATTAAATCGCAGCTCCACCAGACCTCACAAATTCATCATTTAGATTACGGTTCAGGAACTGGTCATTTTATAGATTATACTTCAAATAAGGGCTGGATATCTAAAGGCTATGAACCAGATCAAAATGCCTTATCTCATAATAATAAATCAATTCAGAAGTTGATTCTACATAATTTAGAATCAATTAAAGATAATTCTTACGATGTAATCACCTTATTTCATGTTTTAGAACATGTACATAACCTTAACTCCGTGTTAGGGTTATTGATCAATCAACTCAAACCAAATGGAATATTATTATTAGCACTTCCTAATCATAAATCATATGATGCGAAGCACTACAAACAGCATTGGGCTGGTTATGATGTACCCAGACATCTTTATCATTTCGATAGAACAAGTGTAAATCAATTAGCTAAACAACATGGCCTAAAAATTGATAAAATTGAACCAATGGTGTTTGATGCTTTTTACGTAAGTATGCTTTCAGAAAAATATTTGGGCAATTCTATGACTCTAGTTCGCGGAATATTAAATGGATTTAAATCCAATAGCAAAGCAAACAGCAATGGCGAATACAGTAGTTTAATCTTTATCCTCAGAAAATGACAAGAATACAGATTCTTTCCACTGCCATACTATTATCAATACTAGGTTGTGCCCGTATATCATCACCAACTGGCGGACCTGAAGATAAAGATCCACCCATTCTAATTACTTCCAACCCAAGTGATGGTCAAACTCAATACAATCAAAAAACAGTAACACTAGTTTTCAACGAAGCAGTTACTACAAAATCTATTGAGAACAACCTGATCATTACACCTTCAATAGGTGGTAACTTTAAGACAAAAATCAAACGTAATACTGTCCAATTGTTATTCGATAGCGCCTGGAGAGCAAACACTACCTATTCCTTTAACTTCGGAAATACAATAGTAGACCTAAATGAAGGCAATATTCCTGAAAACCTTTATCTCAGTTTTTCAACTGGTGAAACAATTGACTCATTATCCATTTCAGGAAAAATAACCAATTTATATACATCTGAACCAGTAAAACAGGCACTCGTTTCATTATATCCGGCTTCCGACACGTTGAATATCACTTCTGGAGCCGCTCTATATTTAACAAAAACCGACACGGCAGGAAACTATAAATTCCAAAACCTTCCTTCCGGAAATTTCTTAGTGTATGCAGCAGTAGATAAAAACAATAATTCTAAAGCCGATACTGAAAAAGAGCTTTATGGTTTTCTGATGGACACGGTAAATCTAACAGAGAATATCGCTCAACAATCATTCTCATTACAAAGACTCAATGTTCTTCCTTTGGCTATCAAAACGAATCGCCATTTCGGAAAATACTACGATATCACTTTCAACAAACCCATTACATCTTATGAATTAGAAAGCGATATACCTCTAAGCCATCATTTGTATAGTGCCGACAAAATTAGAATTTACAATACCATGGAAACTTATGGTGATTCCACCAACTTGGTCATAAACGCAAATGATTCTATTGACAGCAGATTGAAACAAATTGTTAAACTCTATTTCAACGAATCCAACTTGGAAGGAGATAAGCTAACGCACGACATATATCCATCAAGCCCTTATATTTCTAATATCTTCAATCTTAAAGTAGCCTTTAACAAACCCATAGTAGCTTATAATTCTGAGAAAGTAATTCTTCAAAAAGATAGTCTCAATCAATTTTCCATACCTGATTCATTGATGACATGGAACACTTCAAAAACAGAAATTTCCTGGACCTTAAATGCAAGCAACTATATAGAACCTGGTGAGCAATTACAAGCCATTTTCGAAAAAGGAGCATTTGTAAGTGTTGAAGCAGATACATCATCACTCATTCAAAAAGCATTTCAAGTAGCCAAATCAGAAGACTCAGGGCTAATACAGGGCACCATAACAACAGATGCTCCTCACTTCATCATACAATTATTAAATAATCAAGGAAACGTAATTCGTGAGCTGTATAACATTAAGAATTACACCTTCAACAACCTTGATGCAGGTAATTATAAAGTGAGAATGATTATCGATACCAACAATAATAAAATACATGATGTTGGAAATATACTTACAAGAACACCTTCAGAATCCATAATATTCTACACAGATCCCATTTCGAAAAGCAAAACCATTAGCGTTAAAAAGAACTGGGAAATAGGCGATATAAACATTTCTCACACTGTGAATAACAAGGATTAACTGTGAATAAGAACGAGGATAGACCAACTACAATCCACACTACTCCACATTCATCAGTACCCACTTAAAGCCAAGTGGATAAATTCGTAACCTTTCAAGTAATTTTAAGAACCCCATCCACATTTTAAAAGTCAGTAATTATTATCCACAAAATTGATCGCTATTCACATAAAAAAAATAACTAACTAATAATCAGTAATTTGTAAGTTAATAAGATGTGCATAAATGAAATACTCTATACAACTTACCAACAGATTTGAAGAACAAATGTGGGGAATCAAGTTGTACACATATCCACAGTCTTAATAGAGAATAATTATCTTTAATCAATTAACTATATTTAATTACTACCGTGTTGAAAATGTTAACAACTATGAGGAAGACAGCTCTTTTTCTATTTATGATACTTATCACTAGTGCTGCATTTTCGCAAGTTGATGCCATTGCACTTGCAAATGAATATTACGAGCAAGGAGAGTTTGAGAAGGCATTAACTGAGTATAAAAAATTAGCCAAGAACAACTCAAACATTCCTAGAATACACGACAACTATTTAAAATTACTTTTAAGCGAAGAAGAATTTAAAGAAGCGGAAAAGTACCTAAAGGGTGTAATTAAAGATAATCCAGAAAACTTCTTCTATAAGGTAGATTTGGGAATGCTCTACAAAAGTCAAAAAGAAGAGGGAAAGTCAGAGCAAGTATTTGATGACATAATTGCTGAGCAAGCGAAGGATGCCGGAGAAAATCAGAAAACAAATGGTATAAGATTCTTAGCTCAGGTATTCTTTGAAAAAAACTTAAGAGAAAAGGCGCTAGAAACTTATCAGCAAGGAAGAAAAGCAATGAACCGGCCTGAAATGTTTTCATTAGAATTGGCAAATGCTTACCAGTTAATGAATCAAAAGCAGGAGATGGTTTTAGAATATCTCATTTTTTCAAAATCGCAGCCACAAAACTTGAGCTATGTTAAAAACTCATTTCAACGAGTACTTACAGAACCTGAAGATTTAGATACACTTGAAACAACGCTCTACGATTTCATTCAGAAAGACGCAGGTAACCCTATTTACAACGATCTATTAGTTTGGACCCACCTACAGCAGAAAAATTTCGCGGCTGCCTTACGGCAGGCTAGGGCCTTAGATAGAAGGCTTCAGAATAATGCAGAAAATATTATTAACGTGGGTTTGATTGCATTCAGAAATCAAGAATACAAAACAGCACAAAAGGCATTTGATTATGTACTTACGGAGTTTCCCGATAGTCCGAGTAAAAATTTAGCACAACGTTATGTTTTGTTGGCCGATGAAGAAGTGGTCAAGCAAACCTATCCTGTGGATACTACTGCAATTAGAAGCTTAATTGTGAAATATGATGCCTATAAAGAAAACTTAAGAGACGTTTTTAATATCATTGATGCCAATAGAAGGGTTGCGCATTTGTATGCTTTTTATTTAAATGAAATACCAAAAGCCATCGAAATCCTAACAGAGAATGTGAACCAACCAGTAGGTAAACATCGGGTAATTGCAGAATCAAAAATGGATTTGGCAGATATCTATCTACTTAATGAAGAACCTTGGGAATCAATTTTACTCTATGCTCAAGTAGAAAGAATGTTTAAAGACGAGCCCCTTGGTTATGAGGCAAAACTGAAAAGCGCGAAACTTTCTTACTTCAAAGGAGAGTTTGAGCTTGCCCAAAGTCATTTAGATATTCTAAAACTTGCTACATCACGAGAAATTGCAAATGATGCCTTAAACCTCAGTATTCTAATTAAAAATAATACCGTTTTTGATTCTACAGATGTGGTGATGCAAGAATACGCCAATATTGAATTACAACTCTTTCAGAATCAAAAAAATGAAGCTATTGTGGCTCTAAACCAAATGATTGAAAAATATCCTAAGCACTCAATTATTGACGAGGTATATTTTTTAATGGCAAAAACAGAAAGAGAGCTTGGCCATTTTGATAAAGCTTTAGCCGCTTTAGGAGTTATAAATCAGACACATTATTTTGAAATTTTAGGAGATGACGCTCTGTTTCTAACAGGAGTTATTTTAGAGGATGACTTAAAAGACAAAGAAAAAGCAATGGATGTTTACCTTCAATTGCTGGAAAAATATAAAGGAAGCATTTTCGTTTCCGAAGCCCGTAAAAGATTGAGAGAACTGCGAGGAGACTTTGGTTAATTTTTACTGCTCACAGATTTTATTATCTTGATAAACATTAGCCAATAATTATGAACACTGCTACACGCCTTTTTGAACTGCTCCCTAAACAGTTAGAACAGTATAATCTTGATGTTTGCCTAGCTGATAAAAAAAATGGCAAATGGCGAAAATTTTCTACTCAGGAAGTAATAGATAAATCAACCCAACTTTCGTTTGGGCTGATGAATAAAGGTATACGACCAGGAGAAAAAGTAGCCATTATAAGTGAAAATAGAACAGAGTGGAATTTTGCAGATGTAGCCATCCAGCAAATTGGTGCCATCAGTGTACCTATGTATCCTACTATATCTGATGACGATTACGCTTTTATTTTTGAACACTCCGAAACCAAATTGGTCTTCGTTTCTACAGAGGAAATTTATCTTAAAGCGAAAAACGGTGCACTAAAAGCAAATCTTGATTTACCGATTTATATTTTTGATGAGTCCAAACTTACAGAGCATTGGTCTTCACTTTTAGCCGATGGTTCTGCCGAACAAAAAAAGGAAATGGCTGACCTACAAGGCCAAATTACCGAACTCGATCTTGTTACTATCATTTATACTTCTGGCACCACTGGTCGCCCTAAAGGCGTAATGCTTAATCATAAAAACATTATTTCTAACGCCACTGCCGTTTCAGAAAGAGCAGAATACAAAAAAGGCCATGATAAAGTACTAAGTTTTTTGCCTCTATGCCATATTTTTGAACGAACCGCAATTTACTTCTATTTTCAGCTTGGCTTATCTGTTCATTATGCCGAAAGCTTAGAAACGATTAGTGATAATCTGCAAGAAATTAAGCCGCATGGATTCAATACAGTTCCTAGGCTCATCGAAAAAATTTACGATAAAATTATCGCCAAGGGTTTCGCACTTTCTGGAATCAAGAAGCAGTTATTCTTTTGGGCTGTAAACTTGGGTCTTAAATATAATCCAGATCAGCAAATGGGATTTGCATATGATTTTAAACTGAAGATAGCACGAAAACTTATTTTCAGTAAATGGCAAGCAGCTTTAGGAGGAAATGTTCGACACATAATAGTTGGAGCATCGGCAATTCAACCCCGATTGAAAAGGGTGTTTTGGGCGGCAGACATTAAAATTTTAGAAGGTTACGGACTGACCGAAACATCTCCGGGCATTAGTATTGGTATGCCAGACCCTATTCAGGCTAAACTGGATTACGTTGGCCCACTACTTACAGGTGTGCAAGTTAAAATAGCCGATGACGGAGAAGTTTTAGTAAAAGGACCTAACGTAATGATGGGCTATTACAAAGATTCAGAAAAAACTGATGAGGTAATTGTGGATGGCTGGTTTCATACGGGCGATATTGGCGAATTAACAAATGATAGTTTTTTAAAAATCACCGACCGAAAAAAGGAAATGTTTAAAACCTCAGGAGGTAAATACATAGCCCCTCAGGTAATGGAAAATAAACTGAAAGAGTCCGTTCTTATAGAACAGGTAATGGTGATAGGTGAAAACAGAAAATTTCCAGCGGCCTTAATTGTTCCAAATTTAGAAGCAGTTGGAGCTTGGGCAGAGCGTCATGGTTTGAATAAAACCGACCCCGGATTATTGAAAAATACTGAAGTCATAAATAAGTTTAAAGCAGAAGTAGATGCTACCAATCAGAGTTTTGGTCATTGGGAACAAGTAAAGAAATTTGAGATTATAAACGAACAATGGGGCATAGCTTCAGGAGAGCTTACACCAACGTTAAAACTTAAAAGGCGGATTATAAAAGAAAAATATGCCGATCTTATAGAGAAGATTTACGCAGTCTAATACCTTCGCCCAATGGCTAAATCATTTAACAACTTACGCGTAGGAAAAAAATTCACACTTCTTAATTTTTCCGAGTCTTTTGAATTTGAAGTAATAGAAATATTCGAAAATGGAGATTGTCGTTTAAAGGATATAAATACATTAGAATACTATAATCTTTTTAGCCTAATTCAATATGGAAAAGGAGATGATTTCGATATTGAAGAATTGAATAAATGATTAAATATCTGTTATCAAATGCCCGTGCCAATAAAATTACTTTAGTTACAGATCTTTTTTTGCTAATTTGATGCATAATATTGTATCTCACATTTGTGAGATGCTTACCTCAGATACCAAACAGATACCGAACCTTGAAAAGAACGAGAACCAAATCTTCGTTTACCTGCATTATATTGCTCCTGCTGACCATTTGCTTCAATGGATATTCGCAGTCTGAACAGCAAGTAAAACAAGAACTTGAAAAACGAGGTATCAATACCCAAGAAGAAATACTTTCCGAACTGAGAAAGCGAGGAATGTCAGAAGATGACGCACGTAGGCAAGCCCGCCTCTATGGTTTGGATTATGATGAGTACATAAGAAAGTATATCTCAAAAAATGAAGAACCAGCTTCTTTAGAGTCAATACAGAAAATAGGAAAGGATACCTTAAATTATAATAGTGATAGAAAGGATACTATTATAACTACCCTAAAACGATCAAAAACTGAAATCTCAAAAGATAGCTTAGTTTATTTCGGTTACAATATTTTCAACAATAACCCTTTCGCAAACGAACAAGCATTAGTGGGCAATATTGACCCAGGTTATTTGATCGGGCCTGGTGACGAATTAAGAGTTTACCTTTGGGGAGAAGCGGAATTTCAGTTCGAAGGAAAAGTTGATATTAATGGAAATCTATTTATTCCAAACGTAGGACAAGTATTTGTAGCTGGCACCTCATATGAAGGGCTGAATGTAAGAATGAAAGAATTTCTTTCTAAGTTTTATTCAGGCTTAAAGAAAGATCCCCCAAAAATATTTTTAGATGTTTCGTTAACCAAGCTAAGACCCATAAGAATTGTGGTAATGGGAGAATCAAAAAATCCGGGCTCACACCTTATCAACTCTTTTGCTACCACCTTAAATTCACTTTATGTTTCAGGAGGAATCCAAACCTCAGGTTCACTTCGTGATATAAAGGTATTCAGAAACAACCGCTTTATTTCCAATGTCGATTTATACGATTATTTAGTAAAAGGAGCGCTTCGTGAAGACTTAAGGTTAATGAATAATGATGTGATTTTCATTCCTACAAGAATGAACGCAATTAGGCTTAAAGGTGAAGTAAATAAGCCTGCGATTTATGAATTAAAAGATAATGAAGGGCTACTCGATATAATTGGTTTTGCTGGAGGCCTTAAGCCAACTGCTTTCACAAAAACAGTAACAGTAAAGAGAATTCGTGCTACTAATAATCGTTCGAATGGAAGTTCTTTTGATCGAGAAATTGTTTCTGTAAACTATGATAGTCTTTTAAGAAACGGAATAAACTTTAAGCTTCAGGACGGAGATGAAGTAACATTTGGTGAGGTGCTTGATAAATATGATAATTTGGTCACAATAGCGGGTTCAGTGTTCAGGCCAGGTGATTATCAACTAAATAATGACTTAAAAATCCGAGAACTCATTAATTCTGCTGGGGGTATAAGGCCAAATACTTATCTCGATAAAATAGATGTGTTTCGAAAAGACCGAAATGGAGAGCTTAAGTTTTTGTCTTTCTCCTTATCCGAAATTATGGCAGATGTTAACTCATCACAAAACATTGTTCTTCAGGCAGACGACTCACTAAAAGTATATAATAATGAAGAGCTTAAGTCTTTAGAAACAGTTTCAATAGAAGGATTTTTATCTGAGCCTAAAACTATTTTATGGAGAAAAGACTTGAGTCTTTATGACCTCATTTTCATGTCGGCCAATGTAGAGGATTTAGAATATAGAAACCGAATTCTGACCAGTAGAGCTGATTTATTACGATATCAGCAAGGTAAACTTGAATATCAAGTTATTCCTTTTAATCTAGATGAAGTGTTGGATAAGAAGTTCAATGCTGTACTCAAGCCGAAGGATAGGGTGATTTTATATAGTAAAGACATTACAGAGACTTTGGATAAATATGTATTCGTCAAAGGAGCAGTTAAGAATGAAGGAAAATACTTGCTTACCGATAGCATGACTGTTGAAGACCTAATAATTCAGTCTGGTGGATTTCTTAAAAAGTCATATCGTGAGAGTGTTACTGTGTCACGTGAAAACTTTGATTTTACTGGAAATAAAATTGCGTTCAACACTGATGTTGACTTAGACCTGAATTACCTTTTGGGAGCAAGTAAGAAGTCATCATCAAACTATATTCTTCAAGACAATGATCAAATTTCAGTAAGCTATATTCCTGGTTCATCAGATCAAAGAGCGGTGCAGCTCACCGGTGAGATCAAGTTTCCTGGAACATATTATTTAGAATCGAAAAGTGAAAAATTATCAGAGGTAACCGAAAGAGCGGGTGGCCTTTCGCCAAATGTTTATTTAGCTGGTGCAAGGCTATACAGAAATGGAGTTCAACTAGCTTTTGATTTTCAAAAAGCCTTGGGAGAACAAAACGAAAAATTCGATATCATTCTCCAAAACGCAGATAGTATTTACTTTCCTGAGTCTATTTATACTGTTAAGGTGGAAGGAGAAGTTGCGAACCCATCGCTTCAAAAGTATTTAGAAAACAAAACAGTTCGCTCTTATGTTAAGAACGCTGGAGGAAAAACCAAACAGGGAGATAAAGTATATCTTACCAACCCCAATGGCTTTACACGTAAGATTGGTTTTCTTTCTAACCCAAAAGTTTTGGACGGATCAGTTATTACAGTTTCAGCTAAACCACCTAAAGAACCCCGTGATAACGGTAAGTTTTTGGAAAACTTTGGGACAATTGCAGCAATTGTAAGCTCTACCTTAACCACTATTGTCCTGGTTCAGAGTATAAAATAGGCAAACGTATTCATAATTTAGTAACATACTTTTTTCTAATAAATAGTATGCATGCATAACAAATTTTCTTTAACTTCGTAACCCTTACAGGATTATGAAGAGAGAAGAAACCATAGACCACAACGTAAAAATGCTCTGGCATGCGATTTACCGTATGTATAACCAGCAAGCAGTTAAGCACGACATCACCACTTCAATTGGTTTTGTACTTCTTATTATAAATAGTAAAGAAGGTACACCCGCTACCAAAATAGCACCTCTTATGGGTCTTGAATCTCGTAGCCTTACTCGAATGTTGAAGAGTATGGAAGAGAAAGGTTTTATCTACAGAGAGAAAGATCCTAATGATGGTAGATCCGTTAGAATATTCTTAACAGACCTAGGAAAGCAAAAACGAGAAATTTCTCGATCAACGGTACTACAGTTTAATGAGGCTACATACAAGCTGATAGAGAAAGAAAAATTAGATACCTTTTTCGAGGTAATAGAACAGATAAATAATCTTATAGATAAAAAATCAATCTTTTAGAACACATGAACAGATCGATTAGAAAAGTCGCGGTATTAGGTTCTGGAGTGATGGGCTCTCGAATAGCTTGCCATTTCGCTAATATCGGAGTAGAAGTATTGTTATTGGATATGGTACCAAGGGATTTGCCCGAAGATCAGAAATCCAATAAGGCGGCCAGAAATAAACTGGTAAACGATGCGTTAGCAACGGCATTAAAATCAAAGCCATCTCCCATTTATGACTTGAGTTTTTCAAATAGAATTTCTACCGGAAATTTTGAAGACGATATGTCAAAAATTTCTGAAGTGGATTGGATCATTGAAGTGGTTGTAGAAAGACTCGATATTAAGAAGATTATCTTCGATCAAGTTGAAAAGCATAGAAAACCAGGCACGCTCATTACATCGAATACATCTGGTATTCCTATGCATTTGATGTGCGAAGGCAGAAGCGAAGATTTCCAGAAACACTTCTGTGGCTCTCACTTCTTCAATCCCCCAAGGTATTTACGTTTGTTGGAAATCATTCCTGGACCAAAAACAGATCCAGCAATCATTGATTTCTTAATGCATTACGGAGACCTTTTCTTAGGAAAAGAAACGGTGCTTTGTAAGGATACCCCAGCCTTTATTGCCAACAGAATTGGTATTTATGCTATCATGTCGGCCATGCACACCATTGAAGAAATGGGGTTGACAGTGGGCGAAGTAGATAGAATGACTGGACCAATTATTGGTCGTGCAAAATCTGCAACTTTCCGTACTATGGATGTTGTTGGTCTTGATACCACGGTTAACGTAGCCAACAACTTGTACAAAGGCTTAGAAAATGATGAGGCCAGAGAAAAGTTTGTTCTCCCTGGTATTGTCGAAGAAGTTCATAAAAGAGGTTGGTTTGGCGATAAGTCTAAACAAGGCTATTTCAAGAAAACGAAAGACACCAACGGTAAGACAGAAATTCTTGAGCTTGACTTAAAAACTTACGAATACGGAGAAAGAACAAGGGCTAATTTCAAAGCCCTCGATGCTGTTAAGGACGAAGAAAACCTAAAAGCGAGAATTAAAACACTTGTCAATTTTGATGACAAAGCGGGTGAATTCTACAGAACAACCTTTTACGATACCTTCAAATATGTTTCGTTCAGAATTCCAGAAATTTCAGACGAACTCTACAGAATAGACCAAGCGGTTTGTGCTGGTTTTGGTTGGGAATTAGGACCATATGAAACTTGGGATTTACTAGGTGTTAAAGCTACTGTTGATAAAATGGAAGCCATGGACTTAAAGCCAGCGGCTTGGGTGTATGAAATGCTTGAAGCCGGAAACGATTCCTTCTACAAAATCGAAAAAGGAATTAAGCACTATTACGATATTCCTTCAAAATCATATAAAGTAATTCCGGGCTTAGATGAGTTAATCATCTTAGAAAATATCCGTGAAACCAATAAGGTTTGGGGCAATGCAGGTGCATCTGTTTTCGATATCGGAGATGGAGTACTTTGTTTAGAATTCCATACCAAAATGAATTCAATGGGTGCCGAAGTCATTGAAGGAATTCAAACGGCCATTTCTATGGCAGAGAAGGATTATAAAGGTTTGGTGATTGGAAATGAAGGGCCAAATTTCTCGGCAGGGGCAAACTTAGCCATGCTGTTTATGTATGCAGGTGATCAAGATTTTGACGAGATCAATTTGATGATTGCGCAATTCCAGAACACCATGAAACGTGCAAAATTCTCATCAATACCTGTAGTGGCAGCGCCAGCTGGTCTTGCTCTTGGTGGAGGTTGTGAATTGTCATTGCACTGCGATGCCATTCAAGCCCATGCCGAAACCTACATTGGTTTGGTTGAAGTAGGCGTTGGCCTTATCCCTGGTGGTGGTGGAACTAAGGAGCTCGCCTTAAGGGCTGCAGATTCTTATGTAGCTGGCGACCCTGAATTGAACCGACTTCAAGAAGCCTTTATGAATATTGCTACGGCCAAAGTAGCAACTTCAGCAGAAGAAGCCAGAGGAATGAATATTCTTCGACCTACAGATGGCATTACAATGAACAGAAAACGATTGATTTCTGATGCTAAGAAAAAAGTGCTCGAACTTTATGAAGCAGGTTATACCCAGCCAGTGGAAAGAACAGACATTAAGGTACAAGGTGTAACTGGTTTAGCGCTTTTCGAAGCAGGAATTAACGGAATGCTTTTCGGCAACTACATCTCTGAACACGATGCAAAAATTGCTCGAAAAGTAGGTTATGTAATGTGTGGTGGAGACTTAACTGCTCCGCAAGAAGTATCAGAACAATATCTTCTTGATTTAGAGCGCGAAGCTTTCTTGGCACTTACTGCCGAGCCAAAAACCTTAGAGCGAATTCACAGCATTCTTTTCAAAGGAAAACCGCTTAGAAACTAGAGATTAGACGCTAGATAATAGTATTTAGACGAATAGGGAATTACGATTCCAAAAAATGATTACAGGATTATTAAACAAACTAAGAGGCAATGGTTAGTAAGTCTATCTTCTAACATCTAACCTCTATAATCTAAATAAAATATGGACGCATATATAGTTGCAGGATATAGAACAGCCGTAGGACGTGGCAAGCGCAGTGTACTCAAAAGTGTACGTTCTGACGACATGGCTGCTGAAGTAATTAAACACTTGGTGGGCCAGGTGGCTAACTTCGACCCAACCAGAGTTGATGACCTGATCGTAGGTAACGCTGTGCCTGAGGCAGAGCAAGGAATGCAAATGGGAAGAATGATTTCATTATTGTCATTACCTATTCCTGTGCCAGGAGTAACGGTTAACCGTTATTGTGGATCTGGTCTAGAAGCTATTGCATTGGCTTCAGCTAGAATTCATGCAGGAACGGCAGATTGTATTATTGCAGGCGGAACAGAATCAATGAGTCAAGTGCCAGTAATGGGTTATAAAACGGCTTTGAATTACAAGCTGGCTACAGAGCATAAAGATTACTACTTGAGCATGGGCTTAACTGCCGAGCAGGTTGGAAAAGAATTCAAGATTACCAGAGAAGAATCTGACCAATTTGCTTTTGAGTCACACCAAAAGGCTGTGAAAGCACAAGCAGATGGCAAGTTCGATGATGAAATTGTTCCAATTAAAGTGACGGAAAAATTCGTTGACGCTAACGGTAAGATGGCTGAAAAATCTTACACCGTAGATAAAGATGAAGGGCCAAGAGCAGACACTTCAATGGAAGTATTGGCAGGATTAAGACCTGTATTTGCGCAAGGTGGTCAGGTTACGGCTGGTAACTCTTCTCCGGTTTCAGATGGTGCATCTTTCGTGATGGTAATGTCTGAAAAAATGGTAAAAGAACTCGGTTTAGAGCCTATCGCCCGAATGGTTACGTACACTGCGGTGGGAGTTCACCCAAGAATTATGGGAATTGGTCCAGTAGACGCTGTGCCAAAAGCATTGAAGCAAGCAGGTTTGAAACAGTCTGATCTTGATTTGATTGAATTGAACGAAGCCTTTGGTGCGCAGTCTTTGGCAGTAATCAAAGAGCTGGATTTAGATCGCTCAATTTTGAATGTTAACGGTGGGGCAATTGCTTTAGGTCATCCGCTTGGATGTTCAGGAGCAAAACTTTCGGTTCAACTCTTCAACGAGATGAGAAGAAGGGGCAATGCTAAATACGGAATGGTAACGGCTTGTGTAGGCGGTGGCCAAGGCGTAGCAGGTATCTATGAGTTTTTGAAATAGAGGTTTAGTCCTGGGTATTGTGTGGTGTGTAATGTGAATTAGATCAATTGCAAATCATAAATGATGGATATATGAATAATTACAAAGAGTTAAGGGTTTGGCAAAGCTCCGTAGACTTTGCGGTGGATATTTATAAGTCAACAGAGAACCTACCTGCCGATGAAAGGTTTGGTTTGACTAGTCAGATCCGAAGAAGTGTAGTTTCTATCAGCTCAAATATTGCGGAAGGTGCTGGAAGAAATACTTCTGGAGAATTTAACCAGTTTTTAGGAATCGCCTACGGCTCTTCTTGTGAATTGGAAACACAACTAATCATTGCAAATAGATTGCAGTTTTTAAACAATGAATCATTCGGGCAGCTAGAGTTAGAAATTGATAAAATACAGAAGATGATCTATAATCTTAAGAAATCAATCAATTGCTAACCCACTCAATACCCAAATCAAAATACTAAATACAATAACATGTCAAGCGAAACAATAAAAGCATCAATCAAGGGAGGAGAATTCCTCGTAAGAGAAACCCCAGCTCAGGAGGTTTTTATTCCTGAAGAATTTAGTGAAGAGCAAAAAATGATGGCCCAAGCCTGTAGCGACTTCATAGAAACAGAAATTACGCCTAATGCCGATCGAATCGATAGCATGAAGGAGCCAGATTTGGTTCCAAATATTTTTAAGAAGGCCGGTGAGCTAGGTCTTTTAGGTATTACTGTGCCCGAACAATATGGTGGGCTTGGCATGAGCTTCAATACAAGCATGCTAATTGCCGATGTGATTGGTGCTGCTGGGTCTTTCTCTACCACTTATGGTGCACATACTGGTATCGGAACCTTGCCAATCCTTTATTATGGAACTGAGGCGCAGAAAGAAAAATACTTACCGAAACTCGCCACTGGCGAATGGGCCGCATGTTATTGCTTGACAGAGCCTGATGCGGGTTCTGATGCGAATTCAGGAAAAACGAAAGCAGTGCTTTCTGCAGATGGAAAGCACTATAATATTACAGGTCAGAAAATGTGGATCTCTAATGCAGGTTTCGCTGACTTGTTTATTGTGTTTGCTAAAATCGAAGATGATAAAAACTTGACTGCATTTATTGTTGAGAAAACCTTCGGTGGAATCACAATGAATGAAGAAGAGAAGAAACTTGGAATCAAAGGTTCATCAACTCGTCAGGTATTCTTTAACGATTGCCCAGTACCAGTTGAAAACATGCTTTCTGAAAGAGGAAATGGTTTCAAAATCGCGGTGAATATCTTGAATATTGGTCGTGTAAAATTAGGAGCAGGAGTTTTGGGTGGTTGCAGAACTGTAATTTCTCACGCTACTCAATATGCCAACGAACGCAAGCAATTTGGCGTGTCAATTTCAAGCTTTGGTGCCATTAAAAGTAAATTGGCCGAAATGGCCACTAAAACCTACGTGACGGAATCTTTAGATTACAGAGCAGGTCAGAACATCGAAGATAAAATTAACGACCTGATAGCGGGTGGAATGGATGATACCGAAGCTAAGCTAAAAGGTGTTGAGCAATTCGCGATTGAATGCGCTATTGCAAAAATACACAGTTCTGAAGTTTTAGATTATGTGGTAGATCAAGGCGTTCAAGTTTATGGAGGTATGGGCTATTCAGCTGACGCCCCAATGGAAAGAGCTTACAGAGATGCACGTATCGCTCGAATTTACGAAGGCACGAACGAGATCAACCGTATGTTGATGATCGGAATGCTTTTGAAACGCGCAATGAAAGGCGAACTAAACATGTTCGAACCAGCAATGGCAGTTTCTAAAGAACTCGTTTCTGTTCCTTCTTTCACTACCATCGACAAGTCAGTGTTATTCAATGCTGAAAAAGAAGTAGTGAAAAACTTGAAGAAAGTCTTCCTAATGGTAGGCGGAAAAGCCGCTATGGCACTTCAAGATAAAATCGAGGACGAGCAAGAGGTAATGATGAACCTTGCGGACATCCTGATTGAGATTTACGCTGTTGAATCTTCTATGTTAAGAACAGAGAAATTAGTGAGTCAAAGAGGCGAGGAGGCATGTAAAGATTATATCGCCATGACTCAAATTTATATGGCTGAAGCTGTTGATAGAGTGAACGCAGCTGCCAAAGAGGCAATAGCATCATTCACCAAAGGCGATGAACAAAAAGTGATGTTGATGGGCTTAAAACGCTTTACGAAAATGGATTTGGTGAACACCAAAGAACTTCGTAGACAAGTAGCCGATACAATGATTGCTAAGGGGAAATTCCCTTACTATTTCGCGTAAGAACAACCAAATAGACTGATAAAGTAAAAGGGAACCTCATTTGAAGTTCCCTTTTTGTTTGATTTGATGTTTTAAACTTAAGCTGTAATGGCTATTTCTTCGCCAAGCTTATTGTTAATGGTATAAGCTGAAAGACTTAAAGAACTGTCTTTTTCGATCTTCACCCAAGTGCGGTATTTCTTGTACCATTCCCACCTTTTAGAGAAAATTCCTCTAGTGAAATAAGCATGTAAAAAGGGGTGTACAGTTAATGTAATGCCTTTTTCATTTTGGGTACCAAGAATGTAATCGATGTTCTTTTCAATCGTATCTGATACAAGTATTGTAGCAGCTACTTTTCCCGTTCCTCCGCATGCTGGGCAGTTTTCACGGGTAGTAATGTTCATTTCTGGCCTCACACGCTGACGTGTAATTTGCATTAAGCCAAATTTGGTAATGGGAAGAACGGTGTTTTTGGCACGGTCTTCATCCATAATCTCACGCATTACTCTGTAAAGCTCTTTTTTATTTTCAGCTTTACGCATATCGATAAAGTCGATCACGATAATTCCGCCCATATCGCGCAGCCTTAATTGGCGAGCTACTTCTCTTGCGGCTTCAATATTTACAGCAAGCGCGGTACTTTCCTGATCTTCTCCTGCATTCGATTTATTACCACTGTTCACATCTATAACGTGAAGGGCTTCGGTATGCTCAATAATTAAATAGCCGCCCTTTGGCAAGCTTACGGTTTTACCAAAAAGCGATTTAAACTGCTTTTCGATTCCGAAACTTTCAAAGATTTTCGCTTTACCAGAGTATAGCTTTACTATCTTTTCCTTGTCTGGAGCAATTTTATGGATGTAGGATTTAATCTCATTATAGATTTCCTTATCGTCCGTAGTTACACTGTCAAAAGATTCGTTGAGGATATCTCGAAGTAAGGATGAAGCCCTACTCATTTCTCCGATTACCTTATCTTTTGGCTTAGCTTTATGTAGCTTTTTAATGCCTTGAATCCATGTTTCTTCAAGGTTTCGGAGGTCTTTATCTAATTCGGCCACATCTTTTCCTTTCGCAACTGTGCGAACAATGACACCAAATTTTTCGGGTTTGATCGATGAAATCAGTCTCATCAATCTTTTTCTCTCGTCTCCATCAGTGATTTTCTTAGAAATATTGATAGAATCGGAGAAAGGCACTAAAACCATATAGCGCCCAGCTATAGACAACTCGCAAGAGAGTCGTGGCCCTTTTGTTGAAATAGGTTCTTTTACAACCTGAACAAGTATTTGCTGACCACGCGTCAGCACCTGGCCCATTTTGCCAAGCTTGTTGATGTCTGGCTCGCTCTTGAATTTGCTCAAGTTGCCATTAACATCATTGGCCGATTGGGCCATTCGGGTGTATTTATTCAGTGATTTGATCTGCGGACCAAGGTCAAGATAGTGCAGAAATGCATCTTTCTCGTACCCAATATCTATAAAAGCCGCATTCAGTCCTTGGACGATTTTTTTAACCGTTCCCAAGTACATATCACCTACCTTAAACTGGTTGTCATCATGGTCATGATGGAACTCAACCAGGTTTTTATCTTTCAGAAGGGCTATACGACATCCATCTTGAGTCGAATTAATTACTAATTCGTTGCTCAATTTGAAAAAAGTTAAATGTTAATAATTAAACTAGTGATGCGTATAAGCACAAAACTAAGAAGTACTACTTCTTAGTTTTGTGTCTGTTTTTTCTAAGTCTTTTCTTTCTCTTGTGAGTTGAAATCTTATGTCTTTTTCTTTTTTTACCGCAAGGCATAATTCTAATGTTTTAATGAAATAATATTTTACTTAATTCTTTGCAGATACTCGTTAGCAGCTGTTTGTACTGCCGGATCGGTATCCATGTTTTTTACTTTCTGAAATTGGGCTTTCGCTTTATCGTTCTGGCCTGTTTCATAATAGCATACCGCTAAAAGGTAGTTGCCATCTAAGCTGTTAGGATGGTAACCCACTAATGCTTCGAACCTTTCTACAGCTTTATCAAACTGGTTTGATTGCATTGAAAGGCGACCCATGTTCAATAGGGCCTTTTCGTTTTTTTCGTCTGTTTCAAGTATTTCTCTTAACATCATAATTCCCTGCATAGGGTTAGAACTTGCAATATAGGTCATCGCTAAATTGTTTTTAACATCCAGATTATCTGGTGTTTGTTCTAAAACCTTGCTATACGTTTCACGGGTTTTAGTGCCAAGTCTTTCTACTTTTTGAGGTTCTAAAGCGAAAGTAAAGGCCTCGAAATAGGCGTCTCCGGCCTTCTGCCAAAGTGTAAGTGTATTAAATTCTTTTGCGAAAGATTCAGCATAATAAGCAGCGCTATCGTATTGGTTAATGGTTTGAAAAACAACCATCAGTGAATCCAATGCTACTTCATCTTTCTTAATTTTTGCGTTTGAAACTAGCTTTTCCTTCCAAAAATCAATTTTAGGTTGAATTTCTTGAGGGATTTCAGAGCTGTGGTCAATTACCTCTCCTCCTGGTTTACTTTCATCAACAAACTGTAAAGCCTCATTTTCTTTATTGTCAACTACAGAGGTGGGTAGCATGTACAGTAATACAACAGCTATAATTCCAACGCTCAGAAGTATGATTTGATTCTTTTTCATAAGAGCCAATGAGGCTAAGGCTTATTTGTTCGCAATTTTTACTTTGTCACTCACTTTTACTTGTTCTACGAAAACCTTTGAAGGTTTAAAGCTTGGAACAAAGTGCTCATCAATTACGATGGCAGTGTTTTTAGAGATATTTCTAGCAATTTTTTTTGCTCTTTTCTTATTCACAAAGCTGCCAAATCCTCTCACGTAGATATTTTCACCTTCCGCCATTGAATCTTTTACTACTGTAAAAAGAGTTTCCACCGTAGTAGTAACATCAGATCGATCTATTCCTGTCTTCTCTGCTATTTGGTTAATAACATCTGCTTTCGTCACCGCTGTTAAATTTTAGATTTATAAATATTGTGTAAAAAACTAATTCCCAGTTATTTTGGCCTGCAAAATTACGAGTTCATTTCTAATTTAAAAAACAAACCCTCAAATTTTAACCAATACCTTGCAGGGGTATAAATTTGGTACAAGATAGCACTATGTTAGATAGTAAAGTGTTTGCAAATCAGTTAATTAACTGGTATGAAGAAAATAAAAGAGACTTGCCGTGGAGGAAAACCAAGAACCCTTATAGGATTTGGCTCTCTGAGATTATCCTTCAGCAGACGAGAGTTGCCCAAGGTTTGCCCTACTACGAGCGATTTATAGAGCAGTTTCCTACTATTCACGATTTGGCAAGTGCTTCCGAAACCGAGGTACTCCGTTTATGGCAGGGCTTAGGCTATTATTCTAGGGCCAGAAATCTTCATGCCTGCGCTAAAATGGTGGTTAATGATTTTGCCGGAGAGTTTCCGTCTGGCTTTAACGAATTACTCAAATTAAAAGGAATTGGGCGATATACCGCAGCAGCAATTTCGTCATCGGCTTTTAACAAACCCAATGCCGTAGTAGATGGCAATGTATATAGAGTACTCAGCAGGGTGTTTGGTATTGAAGAAGATATTTCGAGTACGCAGGGCCCGAAAGTTTTTGAAGCTAGGGCGAATGAGCTTTTAGATAAAGAAAGGCCAAATCAATATAATCAGGCCATTATGGAATTTGGTGCTATTCAATGCTCACCAAAATCTCCAGCATGTGGTATTTGCCCCTTTAAAGATTACTGTTTTGCTTTCAACAATAATAAAGTTGATAATCTTCCAGTTAAAACCAAGAAGACCAAAGTTAGAAAAAGGTACTTTACTTATTTGGCCTTTCATTCGGAACAAGCGTTTTTGATGAAGCAAAGAGAAAAGGGCGATGTTTGGCAGGGCTTGTTTGACTTTTATTTGTTGGAAGACAGCAAACCGATTGATGTGGAGGGGGTGATTTCAACACTTCATAAGTTAGGTTTGAACAGCTCAATTATAGGTGAAGAATCAAAATTATACGAACATGTTTTGACGCATCAACGTATTTTCGCCAACTTCGTGAAAATTGAACTGATAGGAGACGATGAAACGAGGCTAGTCAGCCTTCACCCTGAATTGAAAAAATACTCTTTAGAACAAATATACAGCCTTCCAAAGCCAGTTTTGATTATCAAATACTTGGAAGATCAATGTTTTTAATTAATTTGTTCTATAGAAACAAAAAATAAATATTATGGCAGGAGTAAACAAAGTAATACTAGTAGGCAACTTGGGTAAAGATCCAGAAGTGCGCCACCTAGAAAGTGGAAGAGCTGTAGCAAATTTTTCTTTGGCTACGAGCGAATCTTATAAGAACAAACAAGGCGAAAGAGTAACCACAACCGAGTGGCATAATATTGTACTTTGGAGCCCACTTGCAGAAATTGCCGAGAAATTTTTAAAGAAAGGCAATCAGGTGTATATTGAAGGTAAACTGACCACCCGATCTTGGGATGATCAGGATGGAAATAAGAGATATACTACCGAAGTTGTTGGAAATAATTTAACAATGCTAGGTACTAAGTCTGATAACGAAGGTGGGGGAGGTAGTTCTTCTTATTCACCTAGTTCAGAGAAATCTAGTGAAGTTTCGAGCATTCCTGAGGACGACTCAGATGATTTGCCATTTTAATTAGTTAAAAATAGAATATTGGAATCAGCAACTGACGATCCCTATCCTAGTTTGGCCCTTTTGGCCTTAGCTCAAGATGTTTCCACTCCATACCTTGTGGTTAATGGAGTGGTTTTTATTTTTTTGGTTATACTCTCGGCCCTTATTTCAGGTTCCGAAGTGGCATTTTTTTCCTTGAATGATGACCAAATTGATGAATGTAAAAATGACGACTCTCCCGCTAGCCGATTAATTATTCAATTGATGGAAAGACCGCGCCATTTATTGGCCACTATTCTCATCATGAATAATTTGGTGAACATTGCCATTGTTACTCTTACCACTTTTGTAACCTGGGAAATTATAGGTGAAAAAACCAGTGAAGGAACCATCGTAGTTGCCTTAACGGCAGTGGTTACTTTTGTAATTCTCTTTTTTGGCGAAGTACTGCCTAAAAACTTTGCTACACAGAACAACCTTAAGTTTTCGAGAGCAACGGCTCGAATGCTTTTTTTCTTTGAAGGCATTGTAAAACCAGTGGCTTATGTGTTGATCAAATTCACTCAACTTATTGAAAAGCGCGTAAAGAAAAAAGGGCACAATATTACGGTAGATGAACTGAATCAGGCCCTTGAAATGACTACGGGTGATGATACAACAGATGAAGAAAAGGGAATATTAAAGGGAATTGTAAACTTTAGTACGCTTACTGTTAGGCAGGTAATGAAATCAAGAATGGACATTACCGCAGTAGACATTGAAGTTGATTTTCACGAGTTGATGGACAAAATTAACAAGAGCGGATTTTCTAGAATTCCTGTTTATAACGAGACAATTGATAAAATTGAAGGGGTTTTGTACATCAAAGATTTGCTTTCTCATGTAGACAAGGAAGAAGATTTTAAATGGCAAGAGTTGATGCGTCCGGGCTTCTTTGTTCCTGAAAATAAAAAGGTAGACAGCCTCTTGAAAAACTTCCAAGACAAACGTGTCCACATGGCCATCGTGGTGGATGAATACGGAGGAACTTCTGGACTGATTACCATGGAGGACATTATTGAAGAAATTGTGGGTGAAATCAATGATGAGTTTGATGATGACGATATCGCCTTCAACAAATTAGACAATAATACCTACGTTTTTGAAGGCAAAACCTCCTTAAATGATTTCTGTAAAATCATGGAAATCGACCCATATTACTTTGATCAGGTAAAGGGAGAAAGCGAATCGCTAGGTGGACTCTTACTCGAATTGCACAGTAAGCTGCCTAGGGCCGGAGAAAAAATTAAGTTTGATAAGTTCCTTTTCACAATAGTTGCGGTGGACGTTCGTAGGATTAAGAGGGTTAGAGTTTTGATCAACCGTAAAGTTTCAGTTTGAAAAAGTCCATTCAGAAATTACTACTGCTTTCATTTGTGCTTATGCTTGGCTTTTCGGCTTGTGAGCAAACTTATTTACCCAAACCAAAAGCTTACAATCGAATCGATTTACCAGAATCAGCTTATCAGGTTTTGCCCGATACTTTCCCGTATCAGTTTTTTTATTCTCAATATGCAGAGCTATCGCGCGATACTTTTCCAAAATCGGGTAGGTACTACATCAATTTGTTTTACCCCGATTACGATGCCGTCATTCAAATCACATATAAGGATTTGAAAAACCCTGATAATAACGTGGAGGAACTGCTTACCGAAGCCTTTGACCTTACCATGAAACATAATCCTAAAGCTTATTCAATTAGGGAAAGTATAATTGCAATGCGCAACAACCAAGTAGCAAGCATAGCCGAGTTGGCAGGAGAAGTGCCTAGCCAGTTTCAGTTTTTTACTACCGATAGTACAACACATTTTTTTAGAGGAGCATTATATTTCAACACCGCCAACAAAAACGATTCACTTCGACCAATAATTGAATTTATTAAGAAGGATGCAATTGAAATGTTGAACACTTTAGAATGGAAATATTAAATTGTTTCCGTGCCGTCATTTTTCGAAACACGCATAGAATTTATTAAGGGTGTTGGCCCGCAAAAAGCAGCGCTGATAGGTGCTGAGATAGGTCTGTTTACTTATGGCGACCTCATTCAGTATTACCCTTTCCGCTACGAAGACCGCACCAAGTTTTACCCTATTGAAGAGGTGCATGGCGATATGCCCTTCGTTCAAATTAAGGGTAAAATCAGAAGAATTGAAACGGTGGGCGAAATGCGAAAAAAGCGTCTCGTTGCCCATTTTGAGGACGGAACGGGTACGCTAGAACTGGTTTGGTTTAAGGGAATTCAGTTTATAGCCAAGAAAATACAGCTGGGGGTGGAATACGTGGTGTTTGGCAAACCCGCTACTTTTGGTAGAAAAGTTAGCATTGCGCACCCTGAGCTTGAAGTGCTGACCACCCAAAATGAAAAGGCTTCATTCCTTCAACCGGTGTATCATACTTCTGAAAAAATGAAGGCCAAGTACTTGGACAGTAAAGCCATTTCTAAAATGGTGCGCCAAGTAATGATATTATCTGAACCGCATATCCACGAAACACTCCCTCAGGAATTAGTGGCGCGTTATGGAATGATTGAAAAGAAGCTGGCGCTTTGGCACATTCATTTTCCGGGCAACGAAGAGTTGTTGAAAAAGGCCCAATTCAGGCTAAAGTTTGAAGAGCTGTTTTTTATTCAGTTGCGTCTGCTCAAGCTAAAACTAACCCGAACAGAAAAGTACCGTGGAGCGGTGTTTAGCGACTCCAGTTTGCTCACCGATTTCTACAATAACCATTTGCCCTTCGACTTAACCAATGCCCAAAAGCGAGTAATCAAAGAAATTTACTTCGATATGAAGTCGGGCAAGCAGATGAACCGTTTGCTGCAAGGCGATGTGGGTAGTGGAAAAACCATTGTAGCCTTTATATGCATGCTTTTAGTGGTGGGTTCTGGTGCGCAAGCCAGTATTATGGCTCCTACCGAAATTTTGGCCGACCAACATTTTCAGGGTTTGAAACCCTTTGCCGATGCTTTGGGCATTGGCATTGCAAAACTCACGGGTTCTAGCAAAAAGAGTGAGCGCAAAGTGATTCACGCTGGCTTACTCGATGGCAGCATCAGTATTTTGGTGGGCACACATGCTTTGCTCGAAGATGTGGTTCAATTCAAGAATTTGGGTTTGGCCATTATTGACGAACAGCACCGTTTTGGGGTAGCGCAAAGGGCCAAGCTTTGGGGGAAAAACGAACGTTTCCATCCGCATGTGTTGGTAATGACGGCCACTCCAATTCCACGCACTTTGGCCATGACGCTTTATGGAGACCTAGAGGTTTCCATTATTGATGAACTGCCTGCCGGGAGAAAGCCCATTAAAACCTTACATGAATACGATGCTAAGCGGCTTCAAGTATTTGGTTTTATGAAGGAAGAAATCAAAAAGGGCCGACAGATTTATGTGGTTTATCCTTTGATTGAAGAATCTGCCAAGCTGGACCTGAAAGATTTAGACGATGGTTATGAATCCATACGCAGGGCTTTCCCCGACCAGCACATTAGCATTGTGCATGGCAAAATGAAACCGCAGGACAAGGACTTTGAAATGCAGCGTTTTATTAAGCACGAAACCCAAATTATGGTGGCCACTACGGTGATTGAAGTAGGGGTAAATGTGCCGAACGCTTCGGTAATGGTGATTGAAAATGCCGAACGTTTTGGCTTGGCGCAACTGCATCAGTTGAGGGGCCGTGTGGGGCGTGGTGCAGAGCAATCTTATTGTATTCTGATGACAGAGTACAAGCTGAGCAAAGAAGCACGCACGCGACTGGAAACCATGGTGCGCACCAACAACGGTTTTGAGATTGCCGATGTAGACCTCCAGCTCCGTGGCCCAGGCGATATTACCGGAACCCAACAAAGTGGTGTGCTCGATTTACTAATTGCTGACATTGCCAAAGACGGCCAAATTCTGCAAGCCGCCAGAAATGCTGCTAGCGACATTTTGGAAACCGACCCCAACCTAGAAAAAGAAGAAAACCGCAATATCCTTCGCCATATCAAGTCGCTTAGGAAGGCAGTGGTAAACTGGGGGAGGATTAGTTAGTGCATAGAAATCAGTTATCAGTAGATCAGGAAAGATGAAAGTATCAGTCTTTAAAATGGAGTTTGACGGAGACAGATACCTGGGGGTTTATGGTTTCGACCGAGACACTTCGCGTCACGAGTTTGAGACTTTCCTACTTGAGCTTTATGCTGACAAAAAATACTTACTGGTTCAGCTAATCAAGAATTTGATTGCGATCAGACTTCTTCAAATTGCTAAAAACGAGAATGGCCTGAGAAGAATACCTAAACATAAAGGAGTCTCAATTAATAGAGTTTTTAAGAGGAAGGATCTTATTCCAATAGCAAATGAATCTGAAATGGTATTTCCAAAATTATTCATGTCGGGAATAGCCTCACTCATCTTACTGGGAATTAGCATTTTATGGATCATTTTTTTAATTATAGTAGTCTTATATACCCTTTTCAATAATGTTGAATTGCTGTTTACGGGTATTGATATTGGGATGGTTCTAGAACCTTTTTTGACGATAATTTTATTGCTTCCCGTATTGGGGTTACCATTTTTATTTAAAAATTTCTTTGCATCAGGGATTAATGGTGGCAAATCCTTTTCTAATTTAATAGATAAGGTTTTTGAACTCAACTATATAAGAAATGCGAGAGGACAATTTTAGAATGGTTGTAAATGAACTAGTCAAAGTTCAGCGAGACATCTAGTGCTACAGCCCTTTCTGTCCTTGTTGTTCAACAAGCTAAGACCCCTCTTTTTTTAATAAAAGGGGTATCTTCCCTAACAAAACTCACCCCATAACCCCTAACCAACCCCTCTTAACTACGCATCCACCTACCATCTCCACAAATAGCTGGCTTTAAAGAAGAAGCCGCTGGCTTTTTGTAGGTATTGGTCATCGTTTACGTACTGGGCGCCATCCCAACGGGTTTTTTCATAAACAGAACCCCAGCCCAGGTGAACTACAGTACCAGGAATGTAGGTAAAGGACACCAAGAAATTAGGGCTAAGTACTTTAGAAAGGCTATTGTATTGGGCAATGCCCCTAAAGAACAGATACTTATTCATTTGGTAAACTACGCGTCCACGAGCAATGTGAATATCATAGTATTTTACATCCGTGTCTGAATTGTAAAGCGAGTTAAAAGTGTGGGTAAACTGCGCGCTAAACTTGTCTGACAACTGAAGGGTCAGGTTGTTGCTGATGCGCTTGCCATACCCTTGGGCCAATTCTCTGTAGTAAGTTCCGTTGTCCCAGTCGTAGCTAGTTTTAAAGAAAATGCGCTTTGTAATCTGCGAACTCGCCTGTAGGCTAATGGTTCCGTCTTTAAATTCTCGACCTAAGTAAATTTCCGAAGAATGGTCTGCAGAAACAGACAAACGTGTGTTTCGGGGTAGGGTAGCTGCCAATGAAAGGTAAAGCACGTGTTCGTTAAGTCCGCTGGGTTTATCTTTTGTGAGCGAGGTGTAAAGCTGCGGATCTATGCGTTTGATTAAACCATCACCTTTTGGAAATATTTTTGGGTTTAAACTTAGCGTAACTCGGCTAATTCCTGTTCGGGTAATATAGCCTACCTCTGACCTAAAGTCTTCACCAATATCTAACAGACTAAAAGAGCCATTAAAATTTCGGGTGTTTCTAGAAACACTAATGGAGCTAGAAATACTGTTAGCCAAAGGGCCGTCTTCCGTAAGTTTGCTCCTAGAATTCAAAAAATGACCTGTCACTTGGTTCGACTGATTGAAACGGTATTGGCCATCAAAACCTAATACATCATTCGAAGCCCCATTTCTTCTACGGGTTGTGCCAATTAAGCCTACATAGCTGTCTTGAGAAAGCGAGCGCATATAGCGCATTACGCCAACATCGGCAGTTTCATCTTGGGCAAAATCTGGCGAATGTTCATCCGCTCTGTCTACTGCGTATATGCTAGAAATGATGTTTTTATCGCCAATCTTACCCGTCAGTTTGGCGGCTCTTTTCGGAGATACAATTGATCTAGAATTGACCACTGAACTTACAGGAGAGAAACCACCTGTTCCAGCAAAATTGAAGTTCTCGTTTCCTTCTAAAAAGAAAGGCCTTCTTTCAGGGTAATTAACAGGAAAGCGCTGGTTTACTTCTACCTGTTGCGCATCAGATTCTACTTGGCTAAAATCTGGGTTGATGGTAGCGTCAAAAACCAATTCGGGCGTAATACCGATTTTGGCCGTTAGGCTGGGTTCAAAATTATACTCCTTTTTGTATGCTCCGTTTATATGTTCTTTATTGATGGCGTAAGTAACAGCAGGCAATATCTCCACTAATTTGGGTTTCTTTACCCTATCATATTGTATCGGCATCATTTGGGTAAGAAAAGCAAAGCCTTGTTTTGGGTCGAGTGCCGGAAAAGTGCCCTGAATAGAAAAACGGCTAATCCTTCGTTCGAAAATTACACCCATTTCTACTTGGCCGTCTTTAACAGTGTACCGAATACTTTTAAAAGGAATTTTGGCTTCTACCACGTAGCCATCATCCACTATTTTAGCCGCGCTGTACCAAATCAAATCTAGACCAACGTCCTCATTACCTGCGGCAAATCGCGTATCCATTTGAATACCATTCGGGTTTACGTACAATCCATAAAGTGATTGGGCACTGTTAAAGGAGTCGAGGTTGATGCAAATCCAATCATCAGCCGAAATTTTATCGCGTGCTGCAATCGATGTTTTTATCAGTTTGGGGTCGTCAAAACACTTAAAGGCGAAGTATAAGTTTTCATCGTCATGTGCCATATAAGCGATGGTTTGAAAGGGCATGTCCTTTCCAAAATCTGGTACAAAGGTTTTATAGCCAGTTACATTGGGGCTATTTTTCCAAATGTCTTCATCTAAAACCCCATCTATTTTTGGGGGTGTTTCTACATAGACCGACTTAATTTGAGCGTTTGCCTGAAATTTAAATAGAACAACGAACGCAATGACCGAGTAAAAAAGAGTTTTCAACATAAAAAATGATTGCTTAAGCAAAATTACTTCGATTCAGGAAAAAAAGGTAACCACTTATATATTTTGAGTCTCTTGGTTCAGAGTGGTTTCAAACCACTCCAAATACTCCCTAACCTGAAACGCTAAAAAGTAAGGCAGACTTAGTAGTTTATATTCTTTGTCTGAAGAAGTTTTGACATTGTCTATCCTTATTTCACCAGCATAAAAGCGAATAGCCATTTCATGCGGGGCTTCTTCCATAAACTGATGAAGAGACCGTAACTTTCCTGCTGCGCCAGATTTTACTTCTATTGGAATTATTTTGCCCTTGAAATTGAGAACATAGTCCACTTCGGCCATTGAGGTTTTCTTCTCTCTTACCCAGAAGTTTAGTGCGCTTAAGGCGTTGAACTGTCCAGATAACAACTCTTGCCCTACTAGGTGTTCGATGAAAATACCTTTGTAAATAGAGTTGAGGTCATTTATGCCGAGTATGTTTTGCTGAATCCCCAACTGGTGAGCCATAAGCCCAGTGTCAATTACTTGAAGCTTAGGCGATCTTTTATGATTGGGTTGAAATGGAATCTCAGTGTTGGTTACTGGATAAATGAGATTAATTAAAAGCGCCTTTTCTAAACCGCGTAGAGTTTCTGATACTTGTCGGTAATCTAATTTAGTGTTACCAAAGTTTTGGAAGGTAATGCGGTTACCTGCTTCTAAAAATGCTTGACGAATGAGAAGCCGGTAAAGGGTCGCTGATTTTTTGTCCTTGGCATATTTCTCCACATCATCTAAATAGCCATTAATCAACGAGTCATAAATAGGCTGAATCTTAACTAAATCTTGCTCTTTGATATACTGAGACACAATTTCGGGCATTCCTCCCACCAGTGCATATTCATGAAATTCTTTAAAGAGCGTTTCTATGGCATATTTTGGTATAGGAATAGTTTTGAAAATATCTTCTCTGTTGGCTGGGGCTTTTGCCTTCACGAATTCGTAAAACGAAATAGGCCTTAATACCATATACTCAACCCTACCTACAGGAAAACTGAGGTCTGATTCGAATAAGGTTTCTAGCATTGAGCCTGCCGCAATCACATAGATTTCTGGCCGTTCTTCGTAGAAATACCTAAGCATGTTGATGGCCTTTGGGTATTCTTGAATCTCGTCTATGAATAAGAGGGTTTTATTGTCTTGAGATTTGCCATGAGCAAAATAGATAGCCGATACTAACTCATTAACATTCGAATGGTTTTCAAAAAAACCGCTATCAGACTCTTTTTCCAAGTTGAGGTAAATGTAGTTTTTGAAGTGCGAAGCCAACTGATTAATCACAGTCGTTTTACCTACCTGTCTGGCGCCTCGCAATACTAGTGGCTTACGGTTGGTTTTTTCGCACCACCTCAATAATTCATTCTGGATTGATCGAAATAACATTTTATTCACCTTTATTCCTTATTAACAAAGAGTTATGATCTTTGTTGTCGTAAAGTTAGGGCAAATATTTGTATTTCTTGTCGTAAAGTTAGGGCAAATTTTCGTATTTCTTGTTGCAAAGTTAGGGCAAATGAGTCTCTCTAATGACCAATGACTAATCAACCAATGACCAATCACTCCCCATCAAACCAAGTCTTAAAGGCATTTACCTTTTCACGACTAACGATAATTTCTCGGTCGAAATTTAGGTGGAGGATGATTTTCAGGCGGCTGTTAGAATAAACCAACACATCTTTAATTGCATTGATTTCGATAATATAACTACGGTTTACTCGGAAGAACTTTTTGGGGTCGAGCATTTCTTCCAGCGTTTCCAGCTTGTAATCAATGATCAGGCGTTTGCCCTCTTCAGTAACGATATAAGCATTTCGCCCTTCGGCATAAAACAGGTGAATGGTATCGGTAGTGACAGAGCGAATGTGCTCCCCAATCTTCACCATAAAACGCGTTTTGTATTCGCGCTTGCTCAGCATTTGCAGGGCCGCTTGTAAATCAATGACCGATTCGGTTTCTACTTTTCCTTGTTCCGAAAGTCGGTTTTTAAGGTTTTTGAATTTGTCTAAACTTTCAGAAAGGGCATCGAAAGTAACGGGCTTGAGGAGGTAGTCTATGCCGTTGGCCTTAAAGGCTTCGATGGCGTATTCATTATAAGCCGTGGTGAAAATCACGGGAATGTCAATTTTAACCGACTTGAAAATATCAAAGCTGAGGCCGTCTGTCAACTGAATGTCCATTAACAGCAGGTCTACATCATGGTTTTCATCAAGCCAAGTTACGGCTTGTTTTACGCTCATGGCCTGACCCAAGATTTCTATGTTTTCGTCATAGCGCTTTAAATAGCGTTGAATCTTTTCGGCTGCCGGAATTTCATCTTCTATAATAAATACCTTCATAGTTCTTCTTTCAATTCGAGCAATGGCAGTTTTATAAAGGCGTCACCATAGGCCTTGATTTGGATTACGGGTTTGTCCGAAAAATAAGCAAAGGCCTGATGCAGGTTTTTATGCCTTTTCTTAATCATTGCATCCAAACTCAATTTATCATTTTCTTGGTATTGAAGTACCAGGTAACCTTCTTCATCAAAACTAATTCGAATATTTAAAGGTTGGTAGCTAGAAATAATGGTGCTGTTGACCACACAGTCTAGCAACATTGGTAATGAATTCGGCACCAATAACTTTCCTTTTTCTCCAGTCCAAGGCGCAATAGTTAAGCTGATTTGCTCAGGATACTTTTCTTTGAAAAGGAGGAATAGGTTTTTAGTGGCCTGAAGCTCATCTTCCACTTTTACCAATTCCTTTTTTCGGTTATCTAAAATGTAACGATAGACCAACGACAGCCTGTCCACAAAATCTTCTGCAGCGTCTATATTGTGATGCACCAGCGAAATAAGCGTTTCCAAACTTTGGAAAAGCAGACTTGGGTTAATTTCATTATTGAAGATTTCGAGCTGATGTTCGAGGTTTTGGCGCTTGAGGTCTTCGCGCTTTATTTCAGTTTCGTTTTTAACGGAAAGGAAATATATGCTCAAGTAGAAAAGTGTGTAAAGCAGGCCGCTAATAGAGTAAATGGAAACAAGTTTTATCAAGTTCGATTTAAAAAGAACGAAATAGGAATTGCCTTCAATTTCAGAAAAGTAATAATACACGGCAGCGAAGATGATCGCTGCTGAAATCAGTAATGAAGTAAAAAAGAGCAAGGTAATATTGCCTGTTCTCCTTAATTCATGCCCGACTTTTTTCTCGAAGAGCACAATGGTAAGCCGTAGCGATTCAGAAGTAAGAAAAGCCAGCACTACACAAAGTAGT
Source organism: Roseivirga seohaensis subsp. aquiponti (assembly GCF_001267955.1). Taxonomy (NCBI): domain Bacteria; kingdom Pseudomonadati; phylum Bacteroidota; class Cytophagia; order Cytophagales; family Roseivirgaceae; genus Roseivirga; species Roseivirga seohaensis. The sequence goes on along the minus strand of NZ_JSVA01000001.1, from coordinate 50,787 downwards.
AATTCTTGGGTGAGGACGGTGTCCGTGATTTGAGCAAGGCTGTTGTTGAGCAACAGAATCAGAAAATACATCATGAGCCCATAAATGGGCGGCACGGTAATGCGGAAAAGCGGCTGATCTAGTAGGTTCTTTTTCATGAATCTTTCAGAATCGGCAGTTTTACTTCAAAATAATCTTCATCTTTCACCTCCACTTCTCGCACGGTAAAAAAGGCATATCGCTTCTTTATATTGTCGAGGCCCACTTTATGTGAGCTGGTTTTGGTAGGCGCTTCGGTTTTGTTGTTCAAAACAATAAGGTGATGTTCATCATTTCTAATGTTGATCCTCAGCGGTTCATCATCAGAAATTACATTGTGCTTTACTGCATTCTCTACCAAAAGCTGAAGGCTCAAAGGGGGAATAGGGTAAGAGAGCGTAGCATCATCAATTTCAATTTTCAAATCGAGCGCATTACCGTAGCGGATACCCAACAAATAGTTAAAATCTCTCAGGGCTTCAATTTCTTCTTTTAAGCTGACCAGCTTTACATTTTTGGTATTCAAAACATAGTTGAAGGTTTCGGCCAGGTTGCGAATAAAGTTCTCTGCAATTTGAGGGTCGCGATAAATCAGCGATGAAATGGTGTTCATGCTATTGAACAAATAATGCGGACTAAGCTGGCTTTTAAGGGCTTCAAACTGAAATTCAAGTTGTTTTCGTTCCGATTTTAACTTCCGGATTTGCCCCACAGAAAATTCGCTGTAGGAATAAGTATTGAACTCTACCAATGTTACAATAAACAGCAGAATAAAGCTTAGTATAATCACTTTTACTTCAAGCTGGCTTTCGGTGAGTGCTGCTTCAAACAAGTGAAAATCAATTATTCCTGAAACACCAGCCAACCAGTTTAAGGTTAAAAGAATAATGGCGAGGGCTAGAAAATCAAAGGCCAGTCCAGCGATAAATCGCTGCATTATGCTTTTGCGCCAAGGTAGTTTTTCGTTGAGCTTTAGGTTAATGCTGCTGATGGCTAATCCTGATAGAATGCTGGTGATCATGGTGAAAATATACAGTGGAGCCTCCTTGTAAATATTGGGCAGCTGATCGTATTCGCTATAATAGAGGTATTCTAGGAATAGAATTCCTATGACGGTAAAAAGTACAAGCCGGATAAGCTTGGGCATATTTTAGAGTTGGTTGGATAGAAATTTAAGAAAAAGAGAGGGTCAAAATGAGGGTCTATTGAAATATATTCAAAACCCCATTTTCACTTCCCTCTCTTTTGGACAGAAAATCTTAGTCGATACAACGGGCTACTTTGCCGTAATACGTGTCTGACTTAATGGTTTTAGCTACCGACCTGAATAAGTCTTTTACTTCAGCGTCAGCACCACTTACCGAATTGCAAGCGCCTTTTAATACTTCGGATTTGTAGTAGTCTGACCCAATGCTGGACACCGTTTTCAAGATGCTGATCATGTGCGTTTTGTTCAAATTTCTGGCTTTAAGTACATCTTGTAATATGTTAACTTTATAGAAATCCGAATCAATGCTGGCTACTCTGCTCAACACCTTATCATAGTTTTCGTCTGAAAGTTCTTGCTCACGCAATACACTTTTCAATATTTGGGCAGCGTAATTGTCGGAGTCAACATCATTAACGGTTACCAATAAGTCATTGAAATATTTTTTGGAAATCTGCTGATTCTTCATCAAATCATTGATCACCAATGTTCTGTAGTGGTCAGAATCCATTCGCCCCACTCTTTTTATTACGGCTTCTACAACTCTGTCAGAAGGATTACTTTGTCTTAAAAGACCACGCATGGTTTCGGTTACATAATGATCGGAATCAATATTTGAAATGGCTTCCATCAGGCTTTCAAAAGCTTCATCTGTTAGGTTTGGTCTGTCAAGGGCTTCGCGTAAAATCAAAGTAGAATAATGATCCGAATCAATGTCGGAAGTAGCTTTCACGATTCTATTTACCGCGCTGCTCGAAAGCTCTTTTCTATCCATTACTCTCTTGATCACCTCCGTTTTGTAATGGTCGGAGTCCATTCTTTCAGCAGCATCTAGCACTTTTGAAATCATGGCATCACTTAAATCTTCTTTCAAAGCACGCATAAGTATAAGGCTTACATAATGGTCGGAATCCATTCGACCAATGGCGTTTAAAAAAGCCTCTGTGGTTTCGTTGTTCTTTAAAAAGAGCGTGCTGTAATCCTTAAAAACTTCAGTAATGTAATGGTCAGAACTTAGGTTAGCAGGCACATAAGCTGCTATTTTCACTAGCTCTTTATTACTCAGGTTTTGTTTGCCGAGCACCGCTTTAAGGTACATTTGACTTACATGGTCGCTTTTGATTTCGTTGGTTTCTTTTAAAACCGCATCAAGACCACCTTTGGCGTAAATTCTTTGGGTTCTGCTTTCGGCTCCAATGCCCGTAGCGCGAATGGCTTCTAGCAATACATCGGCTAACCATTTTTGGGCAGCGGCATCAAAATCGGCTCTTCTTCTACCTTCGTAAAACTGATAGTCAATGGTTCCATCAGCATTTCCTTCGGCCAATAGCTCTCTTCTTTCTCCAAAAGAGGTTTTTCTTATTTTGATGTAACCACCTCTTGAAATTGATTTGATGGCTTTGTCATCATCGGTAAATGCGATGTCGCCTTCATATTCTATTTCAATGCCATTGCTGCCTTGCTTGCTGCTATAGCGATAGGTGCCATTTTTTTGAGAAATGCTTGTGGAGTTGGAATTTGACCTAGAGGTTGAAATAGTGATCTGGTAGGCAGAAAGATCATTGGCCATGGAAAGCATTGCCCATAGGGCAACGACCATTCCCATAATAATACTTCGAGTTTTTGTGCTTCGGTTTTTCATAGTTTGTTTCGTTTTAGGCAGTTGCCGGCAGGTGACCAAACCTGCCTTTCAACTGTCTTTGTTGTTTTGAGTTCCCGATGACCTATCGGGCTTGACCTCTTGCCGATGCGCCAAATGGCTAATCGACCTTACAATGATGGGAAGATGCTGCGCAAGAAAAAACCGCGATGCAATGAACTGTAATTTGTCTGCACTGAACTGTCGCGAAGATGTAATGCTGCTTTGTATCGGGTTTACTTCACCCCAAAAACTCTGAACTGGATCTCGTCTTCGTTTTGTTGATCTTTTACACGAAAATGAATGCCCTCATGGCTAGTAAATACATTAGGACTTTCTGACACTTGTAAGTCAATTTCATCGATGGGTAGTTCGAAATAGCTTATCTCATTTGTTTCTGTGTTTACCACAATTAATGTTGCGCCAATTACATCGGGTATATCTCGTTCGAGCACTTCATTATAGAGGGGCTTGGTTCCATGTGAAAGTACTCGATAGATGTATTTTCCATCTGGTGAAATGCTAAAATCTCCGTAATATGGAGGATGAATCGGTTCCTGAACTTTTGAAACGCTTCCACTTGACCCAGAACGAATATTTTTGATTTCTCTTAGGTTCAAGAAAGTTTCGTAATCAGCGATATTATAGTTGGGGTTACCTGCATAAATAGACTTTACCCGTTGGTTATCCTTAAAAAGGAAAATACTATCAGAGATTGGTGTACTGGCAAAAAGAAATTCGGGACTTCTTAAAAAATGGACTTTAATGGGGATGAATGTTTTATCCTTACGGTTCAGCATCTCCTGGATTTTTGGATAATCTGCAAAGACCTGATTGGCAGAAATATACCTTGAAGCAATAGAGTCATTTTTCCAATCTATTATCGCTCTTAGATATGTTGTCTCTTGATTTTTGCCCTGATTCGTACCTGTCCAGAGGGCATTGATTTTACCATTTTCATAATAACTAGCGCCATCGTAAGAAGCATTTCGAATTTCATTTTGAGAAAGCTTTAAACCTGCGGCTGCATGTTTATCGATGACTTCTGCTTTATCATTGATTAGATACTGACCTATCAATGGAACTCTAATAAAGATGGAGTCCATTGAGTGGAAGAAAAATTGAAACGTAAAGAATTCTATTATTCCATTTGGTCCAACTTTTTCCAATTGAATTCTACGAAAGAGCGTAGATTGGTTATAATCATACATGTATATGGAGTATGCTTGTCTGTCAAAGAATGATAAGTAATCTACTCCGTCAATTGTATTGAATTTTAGATCAATGAGCCGCTCAAAATTGGTTTCGTCATCTAGTGGGAAAGCCTTGATTCCTTTATCAATAAGCTCTAATGGCTTTCTTTCGGCTATTATGTTATCTACTTTCTCATTCTTTTCAGTTCCTCCACAAGAACTAAGTAACAATACAGCCAAAAGTGTTTTAATAGGATTATATCGCATTTTGAATCTGTTATAAGGCTTAAATCAGCAAATTGTCGAGGAGGTGTATATTATTTACTTCACTCCAAAAACTCTGAACTGGATTTCATTTTCGTTTTCTTGGCCTTTCACTTGAATATGTAGACCCGTATTGCTTGCGAAAATTCCTGCGCTTATAGGGACACCAATTTTCAACTCGTTTACAGGTAATTCAATGCTAGTAATTTCTTCTGTGCTAAGATCGAGGACAAGTAAAGAGGCAGCAGTAATCACTGGATATTCCTTATTGTTATAAGGGTTCAGTTTTGGTTTTGTACCGTGGCTTAATAGTCTGTATAAGTATTTGTGATTTGGAGACAGGAACAAGTTTGTGAAATACGGAGGTTGATTTAATTCTATTACGTTTGTGATGCTTCCACTTCCACTATTTGAATTAACTATTCTTTCCATAAGTGGCATGTAGCTTTTATAGTCTGCTATGGTTATAGATGGAATTCCAGCATAAATAGACTTTACAATATCGTTATCTTGAAAAACATAGATACTGTCTGAAATGGGTGTAGTAGTGTAGATATACTGATCGTCTGCCATGAAATGTTTTTCGAGGGGTCTTATTGTCTTACCCTTAGTGTTTCTCAGCGTTTGAATTTCTTCATAGTGATTGATAAATGATTCTGGCTGAATGAACTCAGAAGTAATAGAGTCTACTTCCCAGTTGATATAGGCTCTAAGAAATGGCTTATTAGTCTTATTTAGCAGGTAGTTGTTTATGACGCTCACGTTCAACGTATTGTTTTTGAAGGTAGTGGCTCCGTCAAATGTGACGCTTTTGTTTTCTCTAAGAGTTAACTTGTCTATAATTTCGGCATTACCGTTTACGAGGTACATGTTGACCGTTATCAAGTCAATAAAAATAGAATCCATCCGGTGTATAAAGTATTTAGAGATATGCCGAGGTACTCCATTTGGCCCCTGCTCAGAGAGGGTTATTTTTTGGTAGAGTTTCGCAGAATCATAACCATACAGATAAATAGAGTGGTTTGGCTGGTTATAAAAGGTCAGGTATTCTTTACCATTCTCTTGAAAAATGGATGGATCTTTAATTCCCTGAAAGTCAGTTTCAAAATCCAGTGGAAAGCTTTTGATTCCTTTATCAATAAGCTCTAATGGCTTTCTTTCGGCTATTATGTTATCGGTTTTCTCACTCTTTTCAGTTCCTCCACAAGAACTAAGTAACAATACTGCCAAAAGTGTTTTAATAGGATTATATCGCATTATAATTTCTCTATACAAAGATTAAATAAACGCAATAACCATGGAATTAACAAGGCTGGGTAATTCTTGGGCCTGAGGCATAAAAAAAGGCCGCACCTTTCGGCACAGCCCATTCCAATACACAATACAATGCGTTTAGCGATAAGAAGGAGGCTTAATTCCTTTCATTCTTAAGTAACTTACCATTTGGCCTCGGTGGTGGGCATTATGGTCTAAGTATGAAATTACTAGAGCCGTAACTGCGTCATTTTGTTCACTCGCAAGAATCAATTTGTGCATGGCATCAAATTGTTCCCCAGCCCATTTGATTAGCTCTGCTTTGCTTTTAATATTTTCATCGCCAGGACTCCATTCGGCTTGCCCTCGGTTTTGGAAAGCCCTACGATAATAATCGATACTATAGGCAATGTGGTAGGCCTGTGCCCCAAAAGTGCGTTGTTCATCATTGGGTTTGAAGCTGTAGTCTGCTTCTGGCATGGCATTAAACACTTCAATAGTGAAGGCTTTGGTAATTTCTAGCCTTTGTTTGAGGTAATCATAATCGCCATCTGCTGGTTTTAAGTTGGCGCTGGTGAGCCCAATGGCCAACACACAGAGCGCAAAGGCCGATAAGGCAAATTGTTTTAGTTTGGTTTTCATAAGCAGTTTTAAATGTAAATAGAGGTTATACGTAAGTGGTTACGTATTTGGTTGTCGATTAACCCAACTTTCCCCCCTTCACCTCAAAAAACTTTACTTCATGGCCAATGGCTTCGAATATTTTTTGGCTGCGCTCTGGGCGGGCATCGGTAACGAAAATCTGACCGAAAGCATCGGAGGCCACCATTTCCATCAGTTTGGTTATGCGGAAGTCGTCTAGCTTATCGAAAATATCATCGAGAAGGAGCATCGGCTTAATTTCCGTTTCAGTAAAAATATAATCGAAGTGCGCCAGCTTAAGCGCAATCAAATAAGACTTCTGCTGCCCTTGCGAGCCGAATTTTTTAATCAGTTCGCCTTCCATTTCAAATAGAAACTCATCTTTGTGAATGCCCACATTGGTGCGCTTCAGAATTAAATCCTTTTTCTGATTTTGCTTAAACAAGGCAGCAATGTCCTGCGCAAAGTCCGATTCATATTGTAAGTCTACTTGTTCACTTTCTTCTGAAAGCAGGGCATAATGCTTTTGCACCAACGGACGGAAAGCTTGGGTAAAGTTTTTCCTTACTTGGTAAATGCGCTGGCCAATTTCAATCAGCTGATCGGTATATTGTTGAAGCAAGGCCGCATCGAAAAAATCACGGTCGGCAAACTGTTTTAGCAAACTGTTGCGCTGCTTGAGTACGTGGTTATATTGAATAAGGTCGTTGAGGTAACTTTGGCTGGTTTGTGAAATAATTCCATCAAAAAACCTTCTTCGATCTTCACTGCCATTGCGGATTACATCGGTGTCGTTAGGCGCAATAAGTACCACCGGAAACTTACCAATATGCTCGCTCGCTTTCTTATAAGGCTTCTCATCCAGCTTAATTAATTTCTTTTTTCCCAGCTGCAAGCCACAAACAAGGGTGTGAGTTCGCTCGCCCAGAGAAATTTTTCCTCGTAATGAAAAATAGTCTTGGCCATGGAGGGCACACTGGTTGTCTTGGGGGTTAAAGGCGCTTTTGGTGATACAGAGGTAATAAATGGCATCTAACAGATTAGTTTTACCGCTTCCGTTCTTACCTACAAGGCAGTTAATTTCCTTCGAAAAGTTGATCTTTAAACTTTCGTAGTTCTTGAAATTATTAAGGCCGATAGATTCGAGATGCATTAATTTCGAAGTTGAACGTTTTTGTCTTATTTTCGCACTCCGATTTAAACTTGTACAAGCAAAGGAAACGGAGATTTCCTTCAAATATATTGACGAATGGCCGCAACTAAAGCAACATCTAAAGCAAAAGCAACAAAGGCGACAAAGTTCTCTAAGGAGACTTATATGTTCTGGTTCGAGAACATGTTGTTACAAAGAAGGTTCGAAGAAAAAGCAGGACAGCTTTACGGACAACAAAAAATTAAAGGTTTTTGCCATTTATACATTGGCCAAGAAGCCTGTTCAAGCGGTTCGGTTACGGCCTTAGAAAAAGGCGATAAGTGGATTACTGCTTACAGGGATCACGGTCAGCCATTGGCTTTAGGCACTAGCCCTAATGCAATTATGGCCGAACTAATGGCCAAAGAAACGGGAGTTTCTAAAGGAAAAGGTGGCTCTATGCATATCTTCGATAAAGAAGTTGGGTTTATGGGCGGTCATGGTATTGTAGGTGGCCAAGTACCTTTGGGCGCGGGTATTGCCTTTGCCGAAAAATATAATAAAACAGGTAAGCTTTGTATCTGTATGATGGGCGATGGCGCTGTGCGTCAGGGTGCATTCCACGAAGCATTGAATATGGCCATGAACTGGAAATTACCGGTGATTTTCGTAATCGAAAACAATGGTTACGCCATGGGAACTTCGGTTCAACGAACTTCTAACGTAACCGACCTTCATACTTTAGGTGAATCGTATGATATGCCTTCTGCTGCTGTTGATGCCATGAACCCCGAAAACGTTCACATTGCGGTTGAAGAAGCTGCTGATAGAGCAAGAAGAGGAGATGGTCCAACTTTATTGGAGTTCAGAACTTACCGTTACAAAGGGCATTCAATGTCTGACCCTGCGAAATACAGAACTAAAGAGGAATTAAACGAATACAAAGATAGAGACCCAATTGAGCAAGTAAGAGCTAAGATTTTGGAGAACAAATGGGCTACTGAAGCAGAATTGAAAGAGATCGACAAAAAGATCAAAGCTACTGTGGAAGAGTCAGTTAAGTTTGCAGAAGAATCTGATTATCCAGACCCATCTGAGGCTTACAAAGACGTTTATGTACAAGAGGATTACCCGTTCATCACCGAATAGGATTTAATCCCTTGTTGTTCAACATTTTCCTTATATTTGCGACCTAATTTTCAAGAGATGGCACAAAAGACTTCAGAAGAAGCACACAACGAGCATAACGATACCAACTCAGCAGTTGGAAAAATGAAGAAAGAGCTAGGACCAGCAGGTTTTGTTGGTATGATAGCGGGCTTGGTAATTATTGTAGTAACCAGCGCTATTTTCCTACTTAATTATAGTAAGTCGAATAAAAACGATAGCGCGCAGGCAGACATGTTTCAGGCGCAGTATTACTTCGAGCAAGACAGCCTTGATTTGGCCTTAAATGGTGACGGTAGAAACCTTGGTTTCTTAAGTATCATCGATATTTACGGTGGAACAGAAGCAGCAAACTTGTCTAACTATTATGTTGGAGCGATTTATTTAAAAGAGCAAAAATTTCAATTGGCTTTAGATCATTTGAAAGATTTTTCTTCTTCTGAAGAATTGATTCAAGCAAGAGCTTATAAGTTAACAGGCGATGCTTACATGGAATTGGGTAATTTCAGTGATGCAGCAAGCCAATACGAAAAAGCAGCAAGTACTGCTGATGACGATGCTTTTTCTCCAGTTTATTTATTGAAAGCTTCTTTGGCTTATGAAAAACAAGGAGACCTCAAAGCGGCTATTAAGCCTTTAGACGATATTATTAAGAATCATTTTGGAACTGCTGAGTACGCTAGCGCACGAAAGCATAAGGCTCGCCTAGAAGGTCTTGCCGGGAGTTAATTCTTGATTCGAAAAAAAATTAACAATGAAGGTAAGGTCGTAAGGTCTTACCTTTTTTATTTAGCATAGGGCTAAACTCACTTTTTATATTATCAATAAAACCTACAGCAATACACGATAAAAATTATGGCATCTAACCTTAAAAACCTTAGCGATTACAGCGATAAAAACCTTACCGATATGGGTAAGAAGAAGTTTGCTATTGTGGTTTCAGAATGGAATGAAGAAGTAACCGAATCGCTTTACCAAGGCGCATATGAAACCCTAATTGCCAATGGAGCAACCAAGGAAAACATTATCAAGAAAATGGTACCAGGTAGCTTCGAGCTTTCAATGGGCGCACAATGGATGGCCCAAAAAGAAGAAATTGATGCTGTCATTTGTTTGGGCTGTGTTATTCAGGGCGAAACCCGTCATTTCGATTTTATTTGTGATGCCGTGGCGCATGGCATTACCAATGTGTCGTTAAAGTACAATAAGCCTGTAATTTTTGGTGTACTTACCCCAAACACCCAACAACAAGCTTTAGATAGGGCTGGAGGAAAGCACGGTAATAAAGGAGATGAAGCCGCAATTACTGCGGTGAAAATGCTCGGCTTCTAATTAATAATTTTACTATTTATTTTTCCAGATCAATTTATGCAGGTCTTAAAATTCGGAGGAACTTCGGTTGGAAAACCGGAACGAATGCACCAAGTGGCTCAGCTTATTACCAAAGACGAGCACTCTAAAATTGTTGTTTTATCGGCCCTTTCAGGCACTACCAATGCCCTTGTATCCATTGGTGAGTCATTGGCCAAAAGTGATAAGGAAGAAGCAAAATCTAAGATTCAAGCTCTTAGGGAGCATTATGCTACTTTTATAGAAGCTTTGTTTTCTACTTCAGAAAAGGCCCAAGAAGCACAAAAAATGATTGATGAGCACTTTGAGTTTTTGCTCATTACGCTCAAAATATCATTCAATGAGGCACTGAACAGAGATATTTTGGCACAAGGCGAACTGATGTCTACCAAACTGTTCACGCTTTATTTAGAAGAGATTGGGGTAAGCGCAAAGCTGCTTCCGGCCCTTGAGTTTATGCGTACCAACGAAGAGGAAGAGCCAGATTTAGATCTTATTTCTGAAAAGCTAAAAGCCATTTTAGCAAAGGAAAATGACGCTACAATTTTTATTACCCAAGGATACATCTGCAAGAATCATAAAGGTGAAATTGACAATTTGCAGCGCGGAGGAAGTGACTACACGGCCTCTTTGGTAGGCGCAGCCATTAATGCAACTGAAATCCAGATTTGGACGGACATTGACGGAATGCACAACAATGACCCTAGGGTGGTAGATAAAACTTTTCCGATTGCCGAACTTTCTTTTGACGAAGCTGCCGAGCTTGCCTATTTCGGAGCAAAGATTTTACACCCTGCTTCTATTTGGCCAGCGCAGAAAATGGGAATTACAGTGCGTTTGTTGAATACCATGCAGCCAGAGGCAAAAGGAACCGTGATTAGCACGGCAACCACTTCTGATGATGTGAAGGCCTTGGCCGCAAAAGATGGAATTACCGCCATCAAGATTAAGTCGAGCCGAATGCTCTTGGCTTATGGTTTCTTAAGAAAGGTGTTCGAGATTTTCGAGAAGTACAAAACACCAATCGATATGATTACCACTTCAGAAGTGGCTGTTTCGGTAACCATAGATGACGATACTTATTTGAATAAAATTCTTACAGAGCTAGAGAAATTTGGTACCGTGGAGGTGGATAAGAATCAAACCATTATTTGCGTAGTGGGTAATTTTGTGGCCGAAAGAAAAGGGGTAGTCAATAATATTTTTGAAGCTTTGACCAGCATTCCAATTCGAATGATTTCATACGGTGGTAGCCGACATAATATTTCTTTATTGACAGATGAGGGCTCTAAAGTAGAAGCGCTTAAAAAGCTAAATACTCACCTATTCGATTTATAAACCTTATAGGCAAATACTAAAAATGCCTCTCGAAATTAATTGAGAGGCATTTTTTTATGCTTTGATGTTATACAAGCAGTTATGGCATCCACTTGGCGCCTTCAAAACTATTAGGCTCAAATATTTCAGGAGAAAGCGATTTAGGAGACTTGATATTGGAATAGGTTTCCAATAACCTCAACTTGTTGTCGGTATAAAACTTTATTTCAGTAGCTACCCAGCCCCCACCAACTTTCTCATATTTATCAAAATGAACATCCTGATTTCGTCCGTTTCCAAAGTTCTGCGTCATTCTAACAAATAGAAGCGTTTCTTTGTCTATCCAAAATTGGTTCGAACTTTCATCTCCTTCTAGCGCTCCTACCACATATACTTTTTTACCGTTGTAGTCTCGTTGATAGGCTTTTTCTAAGTCGAATCCCAAAATTGTAAGGGCCCTGGCTGTTTTTACCGCTGGTTGGTCGTAAACAGAAAAGCCTAAAATCAGCAAAGGGTGGTACATTATTCTTGAAGCTGAAACTACTCCTTCTTTCAGTTGATAGATAGAGTCATTTCTGAAAATCATTCCATTGCCTTTGTCCATCTCATCAAACTTAATGGCCAGCTTGTCGGGCATTTGGATGGCTTCGTACCAAATATTTTCACTCACTACATTTCCATCTTCATCGTACCTAATGGTTTGTTGATCGAAAGTGAGATTTTTGTACCATTTGCCTTGGTAGCGTGCATACATTTTTTCCAGTAAGCTTAGGCCAACGCCATTTTGCTCAGTAGGAAGGGCAAAAAGTGTTAATATAACAGATAGGGTAAGTTTTTTTAAAATCATTATTTTCCTTCAAACAGCTCTATATAGGCTGCATCAATTGTTCTAGATTGGTTTCCTTTCCATTCAGGAGCACCTGGTATTTCATTCACGTCCGACAAAGCTTCTTTTGTCTTTCCTGCGTCAACTCCTTTTTTAACGTACTCTAATGATTTGGCCAAATAGTTACTAAAAGCCTTCAAATCTTCGCGCTTTCCTTGAACATTATAACCATCTCCAGCGTGTCCGTAAACGAAAATCGTATCGTTGTCAAAGGTATTATAAGTTTTTTCAAGAACCACCTGCCAATTGGCCATATTTGCCCCAGCAGATTTATCAATAAAGGGTGGTCTTCTGTTAAAAAGCAGATCGCCCATATGAACGATATTCGCGTTTTCGAAGTGAACCACCGAATCTCCATCGGTATGGCCCGCCCCAAAATAATGTAGCGCCATGGTCTCGTCACCCACTTTTTTACTCCATTTTCCAGACTTATAAGTAGTATCGGGCAAAAGCGTGTTTTCCGGATTTCTGGAGGTTCGTGCTAAATTAGATTTTGAGTTTTCATGAGCAACAAACTCTTTAACCAAGCCTTTGAAAGCAATATTGCCCGAAGTGTGATCGCCATGATGATGCGTATTGATCAAAAGGTCGATTTGTCGACTCGTTTTTTTCTTTAATTCTTCAATCAAATGAGCAGCAGAATCTTGATACTGCGTATCTACCACTACAATTCCATTATTGGAGGCCATCCAGCCAATCGTTCCGCCTTTTTCAGTAAAAAAGCCAACGTTATTTCTTAATGGATTCATTTTATAACCACCTTGATCAAACAAAGCGCTTAAAAACGAGAAGCCCATTGTGGCGCCAATGCCGGTAATTAAACTTGTCTGTTTTACAAAATTACGTCTGTTCATATAGGCTAGAATTGGTCAATTGAAATTATAAAAGGATACGATTAAAGGCAGTACCGCCTATATAAAAGCGAAATAAAAGCAATTTGAACATAGCAAAACATCTACTTGTTTTTGGTAATTTCACCGACCCTAAATTGATAATTATGAGACTTTTTTATCTTTTGATCTTAAGCTGTTTTGCCTTTTCAGTAACTGCGCAAGACCTACCAAAAGCATTATTAACCACACCAGAACTTTCAAACTACGAGAAAACCTCTAGCTATGCCGATGTAATGGCATTTATAGATGCCGTGAGTAAAGGAAGCAATAAGGTAACCCGTATTTCTATGGGTAAGAGTTTAGAAGGAAAAGACATTCCTGTATTGGTGTTGGCAAACCCAAAAGTGAGCACGCCAGCTGAAGCAAAAGCAAGTGGCAAGCCCATCATTTATATCCAAGGAAATATTCACTCGGGTGAAGTAGAAGGAAAAGAAGCGGTGCAGGTAATGCTTCGCGAAATCCTTCACGGAGACAAGGGATATCTTTTGGACAATCAAATCATCCTTTTTGCACCTATCTACAATACCGATTCTAACGATAAAATGGAAGCTGGCCGTAGACCTTCGCAAGAAGACAGCCCAAAAGAAGTAGGAATTAGAGAAAATAGCCAAGGCTGGGATTTGAACCGTGATGGCATCAAACAAGAAGCCTTAGAAACCAACGGACTTATTCAAAATATCATTGTGCCTTGGGATCCTGCGCTTTTCGTAGACCTACACACCACTAACGGTGTTTGGCATGGGTATTCACTTACTTGGGCACCTAGCTACCACACCGCTGGCGAAAAAGCACCTTACGATTTTACGTGGGATAGAATTCTTCCTGAGGTTACCTCACAGGTAAAGAAAAAAGATGAAATACATTTAGGCCCTTATGGTTACTTCTACCCACAGAGAGAAGGCTGGCCGATTAAGTCTATTAGCACCTATAATCATCACCCACGCTATTTGGTAAACCAGTTTGGTTTAAGAAATAGAATGGCAATTTTGAGTGAAGCTTTCGCTCATGAGCGTTTGTATCAGCGTATCAATTCTACCTATGTATTTATTAGAGAGATTTTGGAGTTCACCAATAAGAATGGAAAGGAAATGTTGAAGGTAAATGCGCAAGCAGAAGCCGCAGCCATTCAATTAGTGAAAGAACAAGGTGGAAAAGTAAGCAAAGGAGTAAGGTTTGAAATGACACCGTTAGAAGAAAAAATTCCTGCTTACCGAGCATACAATTATTTGGTGTATGATGAAACAGAAGGCAACCGACCTGGAAAACGCTATTTAAGAAAGCCAGAAATTGTTGAGTTGCCTGACGTAGTGAATTACAGTGCGTTTACTCCAACAGTTACTGCTATTTTACCAAAAGGCTACATTATTCCAGCCGAGTTTGCCAACATTGCCGAGCACTTAATGAAAAACGGGGTGAAGGTTACTAAGCTTGAAAAGAATGTGAGAGCAACAGGGCAGGCATATAAAGCGACAAAATTAGCGCTAGCACAAAGGCCTTTCGAAAAGCACAACATGGCCACCATTGAAGGAGCCTTCGAAAGCACCACTAAGAAATTTGGTAAAGGCGATTATTGGGTAGACTTAGCTCAGCCTTTGGCAAATCTTATTTTCTATATGTTAGAACCAGAATCAGATGATGGGTTAGTAACTTGGAATTTCTTCGATGAGTATTTCCAAAAGAATGGCATTGATCAAAAAGCTGTTGAATACCCTGTTTTTAAATATTTTGAATTGAAGTAATATGAAAAAGACACTCCTTTTTTCAGGCTTGTTGCTGTTTATTGGTAGCGCCTGCAGTCCTCTTACTGACAAAGAAAAAACAGATAACACGGTAAACAAAGAAACCATCAAGGAGCACATTTACTACTTGGCTTCTGATGAAATGAAAGGCCGCGATACCGGCTCACCAGAAATTTTAAAAGCAGCAGATTACATTGCTGATCAGTTGAAAGCTTATGGCGCTAAACCTGTGCCCGGTGCCGATGGTTATTTTCAGGCTGTACCAATTAGAAAGAAAAGCCCAGCGGAGTCTGCTACTTTAGATTTCTCGGGAAAGAATTTTGAACTAGGAACCAACCTTTTAGTATTAGAAGGCCAAAGCGAAAAAGTGGAAGGTGAAATCGTTTTTCTCAATTATGCATTGGCAGCCGATTATGAAGGAAAGGATGTAGAGGGCAAAATAGTATTTGCCAAAATTGGTGATGGAGAAGCAACCGACACACGTCAAATTCTTCAGTTCAGCCGTCAGAAATACCAATTGGCTTTAGAAAATGGAGCCGCTGGAATCGTAGAATTCTATAACCTTCCTACTTCGTTCGAACAAGTAGGAGCCCGTTTCAGAAGCACTAGCTTGAGTATCGACCCTGATGGTGATGAAGGAAGAATTATTCCTCAGCTTTGGTTGAAGGATGCTGACAATTCTACCCAAAAGTTTATGATGACGCGCAGCATCAAAAGAGCGAATATTGAAATCAAGGGAATGGTGAATGAGCTAACCAAAGACAAAAATGTGTTGGCCATGATTGAGGGCACTGATCCTGAGTTAAAAGATGAGTTCATTATGTTCTCTGCACACTACGATCACGTAGGCATTGGAAGACCAGACGAAACAGGAGACTCAATTTACAACGGAACTCGCGATAACGCGATTGGAACAGTAACGGTGCTTTCTGCGGCAGAGAACATCGGGAAATACCCAATGAGAAGATCTGCGCTTTTTGTGTTGTACACAGGCGAAGAGAAAGGTCTGATCGGAAGTCGCTGGATGGCCGATAACCCAATTATTCCGCTTAACGAAATTGTTTTCTGCTGGAATAGCGATAACGCTGGCTATAACGACACTACTGTTTCTACTGTAATTGGCTTAGAAAGATTTACCGTAGTACCGCAATTGATAAAAGATGCCAACACGGCTTATGGTTTAACCGCTATTGATGATCCTGCGGGTGAGCAAGGCCTATTCGATAGATCGGATAATGTGAGCTTTGCCCGAAAAGGAATTCCAGCACCTACATATAGCTTGGGCTTCCGTGCTTTTGATGGAGATGTAACCAAATACTATCACAAGCCAGGAGACAACCCTGAAACCGTAGATTACGACTATCTATTTAAGTTCTTCAGCAGTTACGTATTGGCTTCGCGCCTTATCGGAAATGCAGATGAAACCCCGTTCTGGATTGAAAGTGATAAATACTACGAAACAGGAAAAGCACTTTATGGAAAGGACTAGCCTTTACCAAACTTAATGATTAGAAAAGCCCTTGAAAGAGGGCTTTTTTGGTTTATTAACCGTCACGCTGAGGTTGAGTTTGTAAAACGAAACCGTGAGAGTCTGTCTGTTCGGAGAGATAGTGCAAAGGTCAGACACTCCGAGGCTTCGGAGTTTTCGGTTGAGTATTTCTCTAACGCGAAATACTCTCCCTCAGAATGACGGAGTATTGATTTCTACTTCTTCAACTTCCCTTTAATCTCATTTAGCTTTAGCAATGCTTCTACTGGCGAAATGGTGTTGATGTCTAGCGTCTCAAGAATTTCCTTGATTTCATTAAAAGTCGGATCGGCCTCGAAGAGGTTCAGCTGAAAGTTGTTTTTCGGCATATCCTTGATCTTGTCGTCCGTTTGGTTGCGGATTTTATCCTTTTCCAAATGGTGCATAATTTCCGCTGCGCGAATGACAACTGGATTTGGCATACCCGCCATTTGCGCCACGTGAATACCAAAACTGTGTTCGCTACCGCCTTCTTTAAGCTTGCGCATAAAAATTACCTTGTTGCCCACTTCCTTCACCGAAACATTGAAATTCTTAATCGCTGGGAAGTCTTCTTGCAACTGATTTAGTTCGTGGTAATGCGTAGCAAAAAGTGTTTTTGGTTTGAATTTGTCGTGGTTGTGCAAGTATTCCACAATGGACCAAGCAATGGAAATTCCATCGTAAGTACTTGTACCTCGGCCAATTTCGTCCATCAGCACCAAGCTTCGGTCGCTCAAATTGTTAAGTATACTTGCCGTTTCGGTCATTTCTACCATAAAGGTAGACTCGCCTTTAGAAAGGTTATCGCTAGCGCCTACTCTCGTAAATACTTTATCGGTAATGCCTAAAATAGCGGCTTTGGCTGGCACATAGCAACCCATTTGCGCCATCAACACAATCAGAGCGGTTTGACGCAAGAGCGCAGACTTACCCGCCATGTTGGGCCCGGTAATAATTAGAATTTGATGTGTATGATCGTCTAAGAATACATCATTGGGCACATAACTTTCGCCCACAGGCAATTGCTTTTCAATCACAGGATGGCGGCCTTCCTGAATATCAATGATCATTTTGTCATTGATTTGCGGACGGCAATAATGGTTAATCTCGGCTACGGTGGCAAAAGAAATGAGGCAATCTAACATACCTACCACCTTGGCATTTTGCTGTACTTGAGCAGTGTATTCAGCCGCAAATGAAACCAAGTCGAGAAAAATCTGATGCTCAATGGCTTGAATCTTATCTTCGGCAGTTAAGATTTTGTCCTCGTAGGTTTTTAGCTCTTCGGTAATATAGCGCTCAGCATTCACCAAGGTTTGCTTTCTGATCCACTCCGCAGGCACTTTGTCTTTATGCGAATTGGTCACTTCTAAGTAATAACCAAACACTTTATTGTAGGCAATTTTTAGCGAAGTAATGCCTGTGCGTTCTGTTTCTCGCTGCTGAATTTGCAGCAAATAATCTTTTCCAGAATGCGATATTTTCCGAAGCTCATCAAGCTCTTCATCTACGCCATCTTGCACAAAATTACCTTGGTGCACTAGCATAGGAGCCTCTTCTTTTAACTGCTCTTGAATGCGTTCTAAGAGTTTGTCGCAAGGGTTTAGTTGATCTGCCAAAGCTTGTAATGCCTTGTGTGGCGCATTGGCCGCATAGCCCTGAATTGGCCGAATATTCTCCAAAGCTTTGCGCAGCTGATTCATTTCGCGTGGGTTAATTCTGCCCACGGCTACTTTAGAAATCAACCGTTCCAAATCACCAATTTGCTTAAGGTGGGCAGAAATCTCATCGCGCAGTTCGGTGTTTTCTGCAAAGGCATCTACAATAGAAAGGCGCTCTTCAATTCTGCTTTTTTCCTTTAGCGGAAGCACCATCCAGCGTTTCATTAAACGGCTACCCATTGGAGTATAGGTATGGTCTAGAATATTAATTAAGGGTACTCCGCCTTCTTGTTGCGGGTAAACCAATTCTAGATTTCGAATGGTGAATTTATCGAGCCAAACGTATTTATCTTCTTCAATTCTGCTGATAGAAGCAATGTGCTTTACTTCTTTATGTTCCGTTTCTTCCAAATAATGAAGAATAGCACCTGACGCAATAATGCCCAAGCCAAGGCTTTCTATACCATAACCTTTGAGGTTGGCGGTTTCAAAATGATTGGTCAGCTTTTCGTAAGCATAATCATAGGCATATACCCAGTCATCTAAATGATAGGTATTGTGCGATTCTTTAAAGCGATCGTAGAAAACCTCTCGGTTCGATTTACAAAAAATGAATTCCGAAGGATTTAAACTCTGCACGAGCTTGTCTATATATTCTTTAGAACCTTGGGCAGTTAAAAACTCACCCGTAGAAAGGTCGAGAAAGGAAATGCCCACTTGGTCTTTATCGAAGAAGAGCGAAGCCAAGTAGTTGTTTCGCTTTTTATCGAGCACGTTGTCGTTAAAGGAAAGGCCAGGAGTCACCAATTCAGTCACCCCGCGTTTTACAATTCCTTTTACCGATTTAGGGTCTTCCAGCTGATCGCAAATGGCAACTCTGTTTCCAGCCCGTACTAATTTAGGCAGGTAGTTATCTAAGGAATGATGCGGAAAACCGGCCAATTCAATATGGCTGGCAGAGCCATTGGCGCGTTTGGTGAGCACAATATCAAGCACCTTGCTGGCTTTAATAGCATCTTCGCCAAAGGTTTCGTAGAAATCGCCTACCCTAAAAAGCAACAGCGCCCCAGGGTGTTTGGCTTTGATGGCATTGTACTGCTTCATCAACGGGGTTTCCTTCACTTCTGCCTTTGCCTTCGCCATAAATTGAATCTGATTATTTGTCCTTCTTCAAAAATAGAAAAATCCACTGCGCTTTCAATTTCCTATTTATAAAAGTCCGGAAATAGAGGGCTTATTGGATTACTCGACAAGCCCTAGAGAAACGAAAAATATAGTTTTCGGAATTTCATTTTCAAAATGACAGACTTCTTTTCAAAATGAAAAAGTAAAGCGAGCTGTAATTTTCAAAAAGCCCATAATAGTCCATTTAGAGAGCGTTGGCACGATCGGCATCATGTTCGCCTATTGGCCAAAAGTTAAATTCTAAATTAAAACTGAAAATTATGAAATATCTAAAATCACTAGCTGCAACACTACTAATCATTCCAACATTAATGTTTACGAGTTGCGATGACGACAATTCAAATGAGCTTGACGGAACAGGAACCGCTAGGCTAGAAGCAACCGATGCTGCAGTGGATGCAGAGAATATCACTGGCGTTTTCTTGTCGGTAAATGAAGCTCAATTTATGGCCAATGGTCAAATTCAGAATTCAATCATGTTTGAAACTCCAAAAGAGTTTAACCTGATGGATTACCAAAATGGTGAAACCTATATTTTGGGTGAAACAGAATTGGAAGCGGGCGCTTACGATGAAATTCGTTTGATTTTGACTTCTTCTAACCAAGCTTACGTGAAGTATCTTAATGGTTCTACCGATGAAATTAATGTTCCAAGCGGATCAACATCAGGCTACAAAATTATGGGTGATTTTGAAATTATGGCCAACGGTATGACTGAACTTGTTCTTGATGTAGATTTGAGAAAAGCCCTTGTTAAGAGAGGTAATGGTGAGTTTAATTTAAGACCTACTGCAAGATTGATTACTAAATCGGCTACCGGTATGATTCAAGGAACCGTTGATGAAGACAATATGGATGATGCTGATAAAGTAGTAGTTTATGCTTACTTGGAAGGTACTTTTGAAGACTCTGAAATGGACGAGCCGACTGATGGAAATTCAAGATTTGAGAATTCAGTAAATAGTGCTGTAGCAGATGCAAGCGGAAACTTTACCTTGGCCTTTATGCCAGAAGGAGATTATGAGCTAATTGTAGCCTCTTATAAAAGAGATCAACTTTTAGGTGGTGAATTAAACTTTGAATCAGCCACTCAAGTTCAAGTTTCAATAGATGGTGAAACCACATCAGTTGTTGAAGTAGAAGCAAAAGTAGTAACCAACCTACTCATCAACTTATTTCAATAATTGATTCTTGAAAGGCATCCAATTGGGTGCCTTTCGCTTTTTTGAGTTGAACATATTGTCTACCGAAAGGTTATCTAGCGTATATTGAGAAAGTAATTTTCAATATTTTATTTTTTCAACGTTAGGCCATAAATGACCCGCTTCAAACTCAATAACAGACTCACATTAGCATGGATTGTAAATCTGGCTTTGATCGTGCTTACCGTAGTTATTTCGGTGGCAGGCTATAAGGCCTATCAAAGATTGAATAACATGGTGAGTGAGCTGCAGCAAAATGCAGAGCAAAACTATAATCTATTGATTTTGAAGGATGTATCCTTCTACGTGAACGAGATGGAAACTCAAATTGATGCTTATCGAAATAATTCCAAACCCGATTATATCCGAAATTTTAATGCCTCTTTAGACAACAGCCAGTACTTGATTGACTCACTTAAAGCAAATTATACAAAAGATGAAATGATCGCCCTCTGCGATTCCCTTTCCTTTTTGATAAAAGAACGGGCCAAAGTACAGACCAAATTGACGGCCATTAATTCGGATTTGCTTGAAAATACTTTGGAAGATTTAACGCAGAAAATTGAGGCCTTACCAAAGGCAATATCTGAGGCGGATACAGTGAAGGAAGCCACAAGAAAAATTGGTTTTGGGACAAAGGTCGCAAATTTGTTTAGAAAAAAAGAGAATAAAATAAAAGCAGACACCACCGTAGCACCAACTCAATCAGAGATTCTCCAAACCGAAATTATGTCAGAACTGGCCAAAGCTAAAGAAGAGAGTAAGGAAAAAGGGTCTGAATTGCGTTATCAGCTTTCTACACTCGAAAAGGAGTCTCAGGTATTTCAGAGTAAAATTATAGATGTAATTAATGCGCTTGAATCACATGAACTTGAAGAGGGTAGAGATCATGTAAAAGATATTCAAGGCTTAGCCAATGACACCAACCGCGAAGTGGTTATTTTTTCAGCATTATCAAGCGCGCTTTTGCTTATTACATTAATCAGCCAGTTGAATTATGTAGGTAGAAATAGAAAATACCAAGCAGTGCTTCGCGAAGCCAAAAAGAACGCAGAAGAACTGGCTGATGCTAAAGAGAAATTTTTGGCCAATATGAGTCATGAAATCCGCACGCCCATGAATGCCATTTCGGGTTTCACTAATCAGTTATTGAAAACTACAGCCCCAGGAGAACAAAAAGACCAATTAGAAATAATTAAAAGTTCTTCCGATCACCTGCTGCATTTACTCAACGACATTCTTGACTTTTCTAAACTTCACGCCAATAAGGTAAAGCTGAATAAAGAAGCCTTCGACCTTAAATTATTGCTCAACGATACCATGCGTATTTTTGAGGAAATGGCCGATGAAAAGGGTTTGAAATTGAAAACGTCTTTCGATGGCATTCCGAATTATGTAATAGGAGATGAGCACAGGTTACGTCAAATAATACTTAACCTTTTGCATAACGCTATTAAGTTTACCCCAAAAGGCTATGTCGAACTGAGTGCTTCTGTCGAGTCTAAGTCAGCAGAAAAAGTGAGTTTACGAATTGTGGTGAAAGATAGTGGTGTGGGTATTCCAAAGAACAAACAAGCCAAAATTTTTGAAGAGTTTGAACAAGCCACAGTAGCCGATGAAGCCAAAGGAACCGGACTTGGCTTGGCCATTTCTGCCATGTTGGTAAAACTACATGAGGGTGAATTTTTAATCGAAAGCGAGCCCGACCAAGGCACAGAAATGATTCTAATTTTGCCTTTTACACTTAGCCAAAGTTTAAAAGAAGAGGTAAAATCGAAAGATGAAAACCTAATTCATTTATCAGGAATTACAGTTCTAGTGGCCGATGACGAGCCCTTCAACCTAAAACTTTTAGAAACCATTTTTAAAACTCACGATATAAAAATGGTACAGACACATAATGGAACCGAAGCTCTTGCAGCACTTGAAACCCAGGTGTTTGATATTGCCATTTTAGACGTTAAAATGCCAGGGCTTAGCGGCTTAGAGGTAGTAAGGAAAGTTCGGGCCGGAAAAGGAAAGAACAGTCAAATCCCAATGATTGCCCTTACCGCTACTGTTTCTGAGCAAGAAATGAAAGAGAGCTTGGCTTCTGGTTTTAATCGAGTATTGAGAAAACCATTTGATGAAAATGCTTTGCTCGAAATGATTCGTGTAGAAACGATGAAAACCAAAATGAAGAGTTCATCGGCCCCTAAAATGGTAAAAGCAGTAGCCAAGTTTGATCTCTCTGGCTTGCGCGAAATGGGCGATGACGATTTTGTAAAAGAAATGGTGTCCATTTTTAAGTCGAGTTCTGCCAGAAGTATAGAGAATTTAAAGAAAGCGATTCAGCTTAAAATTAGAGAAAGCCTTAAAAACGAAGCCCATAAAATGCTTCCTCCAGCGCGTCACTTAAGCGCTACTGATTTAGTAAAAGCTTTAGAAACATTACAAGCCAAAGCCGATAAAGAAACCTTTGATGAGCTCAGCATTCGTATTGCCGAAATAGAAACAATTTATAATGGAATTAAAGAAGCTTTGAAGGACTAAATATCTGTTAGCATTTTACCTTCTTCTTGGGCTTTTTTGTCTTTCGCAACACCAATAGCAAGCCCAATAGGAATGCCTATTCCCATAAAAGCAATATTGTCTAATGCGGTTCCCAATGGTATTCCAAAAATCAACATGCCTAACGACATCCATTGACCTCTATAGAAATGCGGAGGTAGTATTTCGAATTTCTTCTTCAATACACCATGAATATTACCCTTGAGTGTTCTTAGTTGCCCAAAACGTAAGGGTTCTATTTCCAGAAAACGGTCAAGTCTATCTATCGGCTCACCAAGTGCTACAATCGGAATTTCGCGTGTTTTCAACTGCTCAAAAAGATGAATAAACTGCCTAATGATTTTATGGCAAGTCAAGTGCTTTTCATCTTGGAGCTTGTCCTGAAGGCGAGAAATAAGGGAGTCGTAGGTGGGCATATTTCAATATCGAGATAAACGGTCTAACTTGAAAACGAACCTTGATTCTCTTTGTACCACTGTCTTGCTGGTTTTTGGAAAAGAAGAACCAAAGCGTACACTTGAACTAGTGTTTGTAAGAGTTCTAAAACACCAGCAATTGGAGCATGGTCAATGTAGAAAGGCAAGAAGAAAACTTCTAAAAGAAGGCCAAAGATCATAAAAACGAGTAAAACTACCCTTATCCATGAGATACCTAGCCTAATGGCGTATGCTAAAGCAATAACAACGAGACCACTAAATAGTCCATCATCAGAAAGCCCATTTATATTGACAGATGATTGTGCGAAGAATACACGGATTATCCCAAGGATTAAAGAAGCGAATATAAGGTTTGAAGCCAGCCGTATCTTTGGATGAAGGTTTTCAGGAGTCTTCCATCTTTGGGCTGAATCAACCTTGGCTTGCTGTTCTTCAGCTATAACGAATTCAGTTTTCGAAGTGTCAATTTTAACCCCTCTACTTTTAATTTCTTCTATTGCTGCGCTTAGAAATTCGGGTTGATAATCTTTCGGATGGTTGACAATCTCTTCCAGTTCTTGGTCAGATTTTCCTTTTACTTTGGCTTCGAACATAAGGTTTCTCTTTATAAAGGGGTAGGCTAAGTAAGCAAATTATCTTTCTTAACCCGGCAACGGAATATAGCCAGTTTCACCGGGCACCATATCAAAGGCTTTGGCTTTCCAGCGTTCTTTGGCGGCTTCAAGTGTGGCCTTTTCTGAGGCTACAAAATTCCAGTAAATATGCCTTTCTTCCGGAAAAGGCTGCCCGCCAAAAATCAATAAATGTGTGTTTTCTCCAAGCGTAATTTTGCAAAGATCTTCTTCTTTCGACACCAACATATTACCTTGGTTTACGCGCTCATCGCAAGCCATAATATGCCCTTCCACAATACAAATTCCGATTTCACCAGAAAGTTGGCCATCAATATTAAGTAGGGCTTCGGCAGTAGATTTTACTTCTACCATAAACAATTCGGAATGAACGGGCACAGGCGATTGATGTCCAAAACCTTGGCCAGCTACTAGCTTAAATTGCAAACCGTTTTCTTCCCAGGTAGGTAAATCTTCTTTTGGAGTATAAGAAAACTGTGGTTCCATAAACTCTAATTCTTTCGGAAGAGCGACCCAGATTTGATAACCGTGGGCGGTAAATTCGCTGCCGTCTCGTCTGTTTTGGGGTGTGCGTTCGGTATGTACAATGCCTTTTCCAGCGGTCATCCAACCTACAGAACCGGGAGTAACCAATTGCTCAGTGCCCAAGGTATCGCGGTGAGTAATCTCGCCTTCCAGTAAATAGGTGAGGGTAGAAAGGCCAATGTGTGGATGTTGCCCAACGTCCATATAATGGCCGGGCTTAATTGTGACAGGCCCCATATGGTCGATAAAGATGAACGGACCCACCATACGCTTTTTCCTAAACGGAATCAGTCGGCCTACAATAAAATCGCCAATATCTCGGCTGCGTTCTTCAATAATTAAACCTTGGTTCGACATGGTTTGCTGTTTTCGGGTTTGAAATAAAATCGTGGTTATTTTTTGGGACAGTCTCGATTGACAGAACCCTCCAAAAGTTCTCGTTTCAACATTAGATGAAATAATTTACCACGGAAGATCTAATTATAACAACTTTTGGAGGGTTTCTCTGCTGCTAAAACGGATACAACGAACCAAAAACTTATTCATTAGCTGTTGGCATCGTAGGCTTTTTGCACCCAAGTGGCCAAGGAAGCATCCACATCTTCCACCGAAGAAAGCTTGATTCTGTGGGTGACCATGCTGTTCCAACTGCCTGCGGCTTCTACAATTCCTTCTGGTTCAACTCCTTTTAAATTGAGACCAATATCTACCCTCGTTTTGGTGCTGGGCTGTAACAAAGCAAACTGCTTTTTTGGCGTGCGAAGACTGATATAGGTTTTCTTGTAGGCAAATTCTACTTCGCCATTCACGTTTTCGAAAAGTGCTTTGGCTTTTTTGTACACTTCTGCAATGGCCTCTTTTCCTGCGAGTAAATCTTCGTCTGGATTCTCGGCCACTTTGTTTTCAAGCAGTTCAGGTTTTAAATAAACTTGGGCAATCAGGTTAGCAAAACCGTGAGTTACCCCATGTTCGCCTTTCAGCAGCTTCATGATTTCACCGTGTTTCTGTAGACCAGATGCAGCCAACAAAGTCTGCCATTCGGTTAAAGATTTACCTGTTTTTTCGGGAAGGTTATTGATCATGGTTTGCACCATTTCTTCAGGAGTTGCCATAGGGTTGGTTTTAAAAAATGTAACTGTTTACCTTTTAAACATACAAAAGATTAGGGGTTTGTGGAAGCTTAATCTCATAGTGTCTAAAGCTAATGAGCCGTTTTACTTACGCCTTTTCCCGTCCGACCTGCGGTACTGACGGTAAGCCCATCGGTACCGAAGGTCAGATGGGGGTCATGAGGCATAAACGGATACAATAGCCATTATTTACTAAACTGTTAAAAAGGATAACCAATCCCAAAATTGAAGAGGATTTCAGAGAGGTCGAAACCGGTGCGTTGGCCGACAGGTAAATAGGGTTTGCTGAAAGGGCTGGCCAAATCGAGTCGGATAACAAAGTTTTGGATGTCGACCCTTAAGCCTGCACCGTAGCCAATGCCCAGTTCCTTAATAAAATCTTTGCTGAATTTTCCGCCCGGCAAGGCTGCGTTTTCATTATTGAGCCAAACATTACCAGCATCGACAAAGAGCGCTCCTTTTAAGAAAGAGTAGATAGGGAAACGGTATTCAATGTTGGCTTCTAAACGAATATCGCCAGCTCTGTCGAAGAATGCGCCTTGATCTTCTACGGTAGGATCATAAGAGCCCGGCCCAAGTGATCGGGACCTAAATGCTCTTACGCTAGAAGGACCACCAGAGAAAAACTGCCTTGAGAACGGGAGCGTTTCGGAATTACCATAAGGCAAGCCATAACCGCCAAAAATTCGTCCTACTATGGTTTGTTTGCTGCTGAGGCGGTAGTTGTATACAAAGTTTAAATCTGCCTTAAAAAACTGCGCATATGCAATGCCGAACAGCGTTTCTTGCCCATCGCCATTGGAATCTTTGCTTACCAAATCCAGCGCATTTCCTGCAAACTCAAAGTTGGTTACTAGCAGAATAGGGTTTCTCTTTTTGCCTTCTGTAAGCTGATTATAAATAAAACTATAAGTGGTTCCAGTAATCAACTGTTGTTCAAAACTACTTTGAAGGAAACTGTTTCGGTCGAGAATTTCTTGAAAGGCTGGAGTAATGTTAGAGGTGTTTACATAATTGATATTTATGGGGTTGAGCTCATGGTAAATGGCCTGGGTATTTCGCCAGTTATAACCAAAACTGGAATTTAACGCATTGAGATTATAGAGGTCGCTGCGGCTAAATAAATCGTAACCAAGCTTAATATTGGTTTTCGGCACCGCATAAAGCACAGTGTCCTTTACATTAAAAGGTAGAAGTAAGCGTGGAATTACAAGCCCGGTTTCTAAACCAAATTGTGTACTGCTCAAACCTTCTGCTTCTCCTGAACCCAATTGAACTTCATAACCAAAATTTCCAGATAGGTTAAGTGTTTCTCCGCCTCTAAAAAGGTTACGATTACTGTATACCACCGCCAAAGCAGGGCCGGCAAAACCATTCGATTTGGTGACTGCTTTTAACTCTGCCCGAACGGATCGTTTTTTTAATGGAGACAGGAAAATATTGGCATCTAAGCCTAATGTGTCTTGGTCGGTTACTTCTTCAAAGGCGGGTTCGTAGCGGATATTCACAAATTTATATGCGCCAATGGAAGACAAGCGGCTACTGGTGAGTCGTGAAATTTTTGGATTATAAACTTGGTCTTCTTTAAACAATATGTAGGGAGTCATTCGGTTGGGTTTGAAGAACTCTGGGTCTTGAATAAAGTTAATTCCGTTTACGGCATAGGCGTCTGCCTTCGATGCCTTGTTGTTAAAGGAGTAATCTGGGTTAACGTAAACCTTATTGAGTTTATAAGGCAATAGAGCTTTTTGTGGCACTTCTTTTTTCAACCTTAAAAACAGGTTGAATCGCCTGCTATTGTATTGGTTAGTGTCGGCTTCGAAAATCAGGAAGTCTGCATTGAAGTTATAATAGCCTCTTTCTTTTAAGTAGGTATCTATTCTTTCGCGTTCTTGCTGCATCATGTCTAAGCTAAAGCGGCTACCTTTTGTAATGGTGCTTTCTTTTAATGACTGTGCAATGCCCTCGTAAATTGTACCAGCTGCGGAGTCCAGTTCAAACCGCTCCAAAGTATAGGGTTGGCCTAATTCTACGCTGTATTTTATACTGGCCAGCTTCTTTTTTGTGGTGGTTAAAGAGGAGACCTTGGCATTGAAAAAACCGTTGTTTTCTAGCCTGTTGGTAATTAAGTCCATGGTACGGCTAGAGTCTACATCGGATAAGTAAACCGGTTCTTCGCCAAACTTTCTGTTTAAATATTTATTTATAAAGCCGGGGTTTTCTCTTTGAGATTTATAATGGGCATTTAAACCCACGCGCATGCCCAAAAATGTAGAATTGGGTTCTGGCCGTAAAAGTCCCTCCAGTTCTTCTTCAACCCCCCCAATATTTTTCACCGAATCAGGGGCGCTAATGGAAACACTAGCCGATTTCAATAAGTATTCGTCTGTAGGAATAAACCGCCTTACACTGCAAGAACTGAACAATACTAGGCTCACGAGCAATGCAAAAATTAATCGAACCGATGACTGACGAAAACTCATTTATTGTTATTCTCTTTTTCCTGTTTCTCTACTTCTTCTTTTACCTGTTTGGCAAAAAGCTCTTTGAATTTATTGAACTCGCGGGTAAACACCAGCGCAATACCCGAAACCGTCAATTGACCATCAATTACGCCTTCGTATTGGTTTCTACTAAAACCTTGGAGGCGCAATCGTTTATCTTCCGTTAGCAGGTATTCTAAGCTCACATTGCCAATAATTGGTGCTCCTTCCGAAGCACTTTGGCTACCGGCTACATCTACTTCGCTACCTACTTTTACAATCAGTCGGTCATTGAAAAACTCCTTTTTGGCGGTAATGCCAAGTTGAGTTTGTATTTGCCCACCATTATTTGCGTTACTATTCAGGTTAAAACCCACATCGATACCTGTATTGCCAAAGATTTTTTCGGAGTAATTATTAAGCTGGCCAGAAAGTACATTGTTTACATTATCTAAAGCCATTGATGTAGGCCCTCCGCTGCTGCCGTCACTTCCTGAGCTTGGGAAGAACCGATTTAAAACTAGCAATGAAAATACCTGCTTGTTCAGTTCTTCTTCTTGACTATTCAGTTGTTGAACTTGGCTGTAAACGGTTCCGCTTAATGAGCCTCTTTCTTCTTCTGGCATGTCTAAATTGAAGGAAATGGTAGGGCTGAGCAATTCGCCATCTACATTAATGTATACATCGAACGGAAGCCGCTGCTGATAAGAAGCTTCGGCACCAGTAGCTTCGGCAGATGTTCTTATCGCCATCAAAGGTTCAACTGATGTTTTAATGTTGTATATCGCGCTTACGTCAAGTTCGGCATCGTAAGGGTCGCCCGACCACGAAATGCTACTGCCCGGTGCAATTTCGAACCTGCGTTTTACCAAGTTGAAAACATTGGCTTCGTAATGGCCGCCACTTAATTCATATTTACCAGAAAGACCAATTCTGCCGTTGGGTTCTATATTTAGGTTGAAATCTCCATTGCCCACTACACGTAAATTGTCACCTGTAGATTCATCAATAATAATGTTGAATTCAGAATTATCGCCTATGGAAATAATGGTTTCAATGTCATAGCCAGCAATTACGGCAGAGTTTGCGGAAACCTCGCTCGGGTCTGCTTTTGTTAAAATGTCATCGGGGTTTTCTCTGTTGACAAAGAGCACTACTCCTTCACGTTCTTTTAGCTCTAACTGCGATTCGGGCACCGTAAATGTGAGCGTTGAGCCATCTATTACTTCTAGATTTCCTCTAATTTTTGGGATGTTCAAATCGCCAGTAATGGTGAGGTCTGCCCCTACATTTAACTGCCCATAAAAAAGGTCGCTGTCTTCTTTTTCTGAATTAATGACCCTAAAATTATTGGCCTGTACTTTTATGTCGAAGGTTGGGTTTACTAGGTCATCGGTTAAAATTTTTCCCGCCAGTTCAAAGTCATTATTGTCGCCATCGGTTATGGTGAAACTATCGAGAAATAGCCCCGAGTTATCAACCTTTAACTGTTCATTGTCAATACTAAAGCCTGCGTTCAATTCATTCACCAAAAAACCAACCTGTTTAAAATTGAGTGTTCCAGTATATTTTGGCTCATTCACATTTCCAGAAACGTCTACTTTTGCAGAGAGACTACCCTTCGATTGGGAAAGGCTATTATTTGAAAAAGCCTCTATGGCCGACATTTTTAATTCGTTCAAGTCGAGGTTGAGATTTAAATCACCACCGGTAGCCGAAGCAGTGTAATTTCCCGTCAGATTTAGGTCTGCATTATCTCCTTTCAACGAAAGATCAACCTGATATTTTTCAACCCCTGCTCCTTCTGCTTCTAATTTCAACTGCCCGAAAGGTACTTCCATAACCGCCAAATCTGAAATATTTAGCCCTGCAATTACTCCAAAACCACTGAAGGGGTTTTCCATGATAATATCACCATTGAGTATTCCAGTGGCCAGTGGCTTTTCGGCATTAAAAAGGCTGGTGATTGTGCTTAACTGGTAATTACTAAAAACAGCGCCTAGGTGTTTCTGTTCATGACCAGGCAATGTTGTGCTTAATGTTACCTTCTGTGCCCCATTGGAAAGCTCAAAACCATTGATGTTGATGTATCTACTGGCCAGCGTAACCTGATTGCTCTCTAAAATATTCCATTGTTCACTATTGAATATTAGGGTGTCAGGAATAAAGTGTACCTGAATGGTGTCGCCTGTAAGGTTCACTTCTGAGTTAATGTTGATAAGTGATTTTTGATTACTGATAATGTTGAAACGAGAAGTAACTGTACCTGCATCTACTTTGCCCTGCAGTTTGGTTTTGTCAATTGTAACTGGGCCAGAACTTACCTGTGACCAACCCAAAAGGAAGTCTAAATAATCGTCTTTTCCATTTATTTTGAAGCCCAAACTGTCGATTTCTGTGCCCTGAAAATTGATGTATGGCGCCATTAGTTCTGCTGAAAGCTTGTTAGTCATTGCATCAAAATCAAATTCGAAACCAATCGTATCCATGCGTTCTAAGCCTTGTAAAAGCACTTCTGAAACTAGGGCGGTTGGCCTTGCCACCATCGTCATTTTTAAGGTAGCATCAGTTTTAAGAGAATCTTGGGCTGAAAAATTTCCACCATTTTCGAGGTAGCGGGTAAACTCTTGTTGCAATAGCGGAAGAATTTCCATTAAGCCTTTATTGGCCACAATTTTTGCATCAATGGTTTGGCTGTCGATCATTATATCCAGAGTATCGGCAGCTGATTTAGCCACTAGATTGAAGCTTCCGAATGTGTAAGCCTCTTGGTTATAAATTGCTATACCATCATTCAGTTTAGTTTTTAAATCGAAACTTGAAGCATTGCCTTCAAAGCTAGCATCTAAAACAAAGGCAGTTTTTATATTTCGTGAACTCAAACCTAAAGCGTACAAATCGGCTCCTTTCACAGTTAAATTGGTATTGATTTTTGGCGCAACAGAATCAAGCGCTAGCTTAGTTTCCATGGCCATGTCTAGGTTTTCGTCTTTAAAACGCAAGTCGATATTTCCATTTCCGTTAGTGATTTTACCTGACAATTCCAGATTAGAAAAATCGTACCCGTTGTATTTTAGTCGTTCGAAATCTGTTTTTAGCTCTGCGGTTAATTCATTCAAGCTGGCTCCGCTTCCTTTTAGTTCTACTGTAAAACTGAGCGTATCGAGTTGTTCATTCTGAAGCAATCGATTGAGTTGAAGTTCTTTTGCAGAAAGCATTGCATCAAAAGTGATGGTTTTGTTTTGGCTGAATTGGCCCTTTACCTCAACATTTCCACTTGTGGTTTTGAGTATGAGGTTGGTTTGCGCATCATTCAGGCCGCCCTTGAAAGTTCCGGCCAAGGCCATGTTTTCTGGTAAACCCAAGCCTAAACCTGTGGTATCTATAATTTGAGAAATGTCGGTTCTGGTGGTTTTGGCGCTTAAAGTTGGCAGGTCGAGCCTTAACTGATCGGGGTCTGTTGGGTTGGTTATTCGGCCAGCAATATTGATAGCGGTTTGCTTACCCCAATTCACCAGAGCCTCAGAAATTTGTAAGTCGGTTAGGCTGCCATTTACATTCAGCTGCCCAGTAATTTTCCTTTTAGAAAGCGACTGAAGGGATTCATTCTGAGCCAATTCTGGACTAAAGACTGCTGCTTCGAGCAAGTCGATTTCAAATTCATCTAAATCGGCAGTAATTTGAGTTGCGTCAGGGTTATTGATGAAGTTCGTTATGGAGGTATAATTCAGGCTTAAATCACCCGAAAGCATATTTCTCGTTGTAGCAAAATCTAGCGATTCAATTGAGAGTGATTCGTCAGTCACATTCAAATCAAAAGCCAGTTTATTCAGTGCAAGCCCACTTCTTTCAGTAAAGGAAAACGTATTGATAGACATATTCGCTTTGCCCGGTTGGTATTCAATATCATCTGCATCAAAATTAAAGTTTTCGACTACTAGCCAATTGGGGTTGAAAACTCCATTTTCGGGTAAACTGTCTATGGTTTGAAAGGTAATGTCATTCTTACTGAACGATATTTCATTGACCTCCACGTTCCAATTCGGCCATTCAAAAACAAAAGGTTCAGATGTTGAAGTTGAGTCTTGCGGAACAGCTTGGGTATTATTTGACAGCTGCTTTACAAAAACTTTGGAGTTACCTAAGCTCAATTCATCCAATACAATTCTTTGTTCTGCTAAGTTGGCTGTTGGCAGTTCAATCCGAAAATTTCCGATATCGAGTTTTGCGGTAGTTTGGTCTGGAATTGCATTATAATCTAGGCTTACATTTTTCAGTACTAATGCACTTACAGAAAGGGTGGGCAGGACAGAACCTTCAGTTTGTTCGCTATTGGTTTGGGCTGTGTCTACCGCAGTTGCTTTACTGAGTTCGTATTTGATTTGACTATCGGCAATGGAGAGTTCATCAATTTCATAGATCATTTGCTCTAGGTCCAAGGCGTCTACGTCCAAATGGAGCTCACCTAAAAGCGCGGTGGCTTTCATGCCCATTAGCGCATCGTTATAGGTAATGTTGAAGTTGCTGAGCCTTATTTTTCCAATCTCAACCTCTGGGCTGGCCGAAGAAGCGGTGTTGGTTGCAGTAGTATCTGTAGAAGCAAAAGCCTCGATTAAGAAATTGTAGTTAAAATTTTCACCTGAAGCAGGTCGGTGAATATTGGCTTTCAATCCATCCCAGTCAACAGATTTCACATTGATGCGATTTCCTTTGATTAAAGGAATTAGCGCTACAGAAAGCTCTAAATCTTTAGAATAAACAAGCGTGTCTTGCTGCTCATCTTCCAAATAAAGCCCTTCTACATAAAGGTTACCCGAGAAAGTAAGGTACAGCCTATCGATGCTTACTTCGGTACCAGTTTTGTCAGCGATAAAGCTTACTGCCTTATTAACAATTATATTCTGACCCCAAGGGCTGCGAATAAAAAGAACCAGCAAACCGAAAAAAATAAGCACACCGATGATGACTCGGGTCAGTATTCTTAAAAAACGATTCTTAATTAATCTTTTCAATGTAAATTTTATCCTCTACAAATAACTTCATAATTCTCCATAGGGGTTATGAAATGTGCTTTTTAATTAACCATGCGAGGAGGTTTTGGTTTATGAAGTGCGCGGAATAAATTACTAATCGCTTAATGTAGATCTTCTAATCAATCATTTAATTCTTCAGTTTAATCGCTGATTCTATAGTGAAAGTATCGCTTTGCCCTTCCTGAGAATTCTTTCCAACCATTACTCTGAACTTGCCCGCTTCAACTACCCGTTCCATGTTCCTGTTCCAAAGGGAAAGATCTTCAGGTTTTAAATCGAAACTCACGCGCTTGCTTTCTCCAGCATTGAAGTGGATCCGTTGAAAACCTTTGAGTTCTTTTACCGCTGTGGTTACAGAGCTGATCAAGTCGCTTAGATAAAGCTGTACTACTTCTTCACCAGCCTGAGTTCCAGTGTTGGTGACCGTCACTTCGATGTGAATTTTTCCTTCCCCTTGGTTGGTAATCTGAAGGTCTTTATAGTCGAAAGAGGTATAGCTTAAACCGTAGCCAAAAGGGTAGAGCGGTGTAATTTTCTCATCGACATAGCGGTGGTTTCTGGTGGGTTTGGCACTGTAATACATGGGCAATTGGCCAACACTTCGGGCAAAGGTAACAGGTAAACGACCCGCAGGATTATAGTCTCCAAATAAGGTTTGCGCCACCGCCAAGCCTCCTTTTTCTCCAGGAAACCAAGCCTCTAAAATGGCAGGCACTTTCTGATCTAAACTGTTAATGGATAAGGGGCGGCCGTTGAGCACAACACATACTACGGGAGTTCCAGTAGCAAGAATGGCATCCACAAATTCCTTCTGAAGTCCGTAGAGTTCTAGGCTGCTTACGTCTTTATTCTCTTCAACTAGTTCGTTCGATTCACCGACCACCACAATGGCCACATCTGATGATTTTGCCTGCGCGATCGCCTCGGTCAAATCTGGCTTTTGCATGTTCCAGTTGAGATAAGCTTTGGCGCCATAACCACCTTCCCAAACGTCCATCCTGATTTTGTATTCCTTTCCTTTCACAAAATCCATAGGCGCTGTTTCGATGCTTGTCGCTCCCTTTTCCCAATTGTCAATCACCAGTTTGTCGTCTACCCAAAGCCTTACGCCATCATCGGAACTTACGGCCAACCATCCGCTAAATGACTGGTCTGGCTGAAGGTAACCTTCCCATGTGACAGAGAAGTGATCTTCACCCACTCCTTCGCCCGGAGAGCCCGGCCATTCAAACGCGACTTGCTTATCAATTCTAGTGAGCACAGGTTCGCCCTCTACATTTCTATTGTTGAAGAATGTGGCATTCAATCCGTTTTGCGATTTGTCTTTGGTTTTAAAGTTGGCCATCGGAATGGGCTGACCTTTATAAATGAGGGGAACACCTTCGGAATACACTACTTCCGTATTTTCTCCGAGCAATTGCTTTACCCCTTCATAAACCGTGATGGCTTTTTTGTTTTTTACAGAATAGCCACCCAAAACGGACTCATTGGCCAAAGGTCCTAGCACTGCGACTTTCTTCAAGCTTTTACTGAGGGGCAATAAATCTCCTTCATTTTTAAGCAAAACCATCGATTTTAAGGCTGCTTCCAAGGCCAAGTTTTGGTTTTCCTGATTGTGATTTCTTTCGTCAATAAGTCTTTGTTCTGTATATGGGTTTTCAAATAACCCCAACAAGAATTTCAATCTCAAAACACCTGATGCTGCTCTGTTCACTTTTGAGATATCAAGCGATCCTTCGTTCACCAGTTCAATAATGGTTTGCTGAAATTGATCATTTGGGAAGTCGTAAAACTGCATGTCGATGCCCGCAGAAATGGCTTGTCGGATAGATTCTTTTGGAGAATCGCTGGATTTGTGGCTGCTCTGCAAAAAACGAATCGCGCCAAGGTCAGAAACCACGATGCCTTTAAAACCCCATTCATTTCGGAGCACTTCGGTCATCAGCCATTCATTCGAGGCATTGGGAATTCCATCTATTTCGGAGTAAGCAGCCATGGTGCCCAAAGCGCCCCCTTCCATAAATGCTTTTCTGAATACTGGAAGGTAATCTTGCCTTACCGACCTTTCTCCCAACAAAACGGGACCCGCATTGCCTCCCGCTTGTGGAGATCCGTGGGCGGCAAAATGTTTGGGTTCTGCTACCATCGAGCGGTCAGAACTCAAGTCTTTTCCTTGGATGCCTTTGATCAAGGCGGTACCGAGTTCAGCAGATAAGTGAGTGTCTTCTCCCAGCGTTTCGGCAATTCTTCCCCAGCGAGGTTCTCTGCCCAAATCGAGGTTGGGGCCTAAACCAAAATGTACGCCATGCGCTCGGCCTTCAGTGCCAATAACCTCACCTACCTTTTCCATTAAGGCTTTGTCCCAAGTAGCGCCAAGGCCAATATTCATGGGGAAAGCAGTACTGCCCTCACCCATATAGCCGTGCAAAAACTCGGACATGAGTAATGCGGGAATTCCCCAACGGTTATTGTTGATGATAAATTCTTGAAGTTGATTGGCTGCTTTGGCGTCTTTCGGATAGTAATCGTGTACCGCGCCTGCACCCAATTTTTCTCCTATTAACTCTTTGGCGAGGGCTAGGGAAAAGGCTTCTCCTTCTTTAAGGTTAGCCCCATTGTACATGTCCATTTGCCGTACCTTTTCTTCCAAAGTCATTCTTGAAAGAAGGTCAGCCACTCTTTCTTCTACCGGAAGCTTGGCGTTTTGGTAAGGGTATTTTTGGGCAAATAGTGATATGCCCACTACTTGGCAAAGTATGATTAAACTGAAAATTCGCTTTTTGAGCATCGGTTTTTTATTCTCTTAATTCAAAAAATTAGCCCTCCACTTTTCGCCTTTTTTGCCATGGACAGGCTTTGCTGAAAGGGACAATTTACGGAAATGAGTTGGGATATTTATGCAATGGTGGAGTGCTCTGATTTCCCGACAGTTTACTTCTTAGAATAAATGAATAGAGCTACGTAGAAGATAGAAGTGCTTGATAGCAACCTCTGATAGGCCTCACCCTTTTATCCCTCTCCTTGGAGAGGGACAGCACGTTCTGCTAGGTTTTGCATAAGTGCTCCAATCTTACACGCTATACCCTCTTTTTCAATGGGTAAACTTCCTCTGTCTTACCTCTTGTAAATATTCTCTTAAATGTCTTTCTTTATCATAGAAAAACATACCTCCCGCTTTCACCCATCATGCTTTTCTGGAAATTGTAAAAGGTGCTTATAGCATACCTATTGAGCGTTATATTATGTTGGGTGCAAGCCTTCTAAAGTCTCCACCAGAAATAAATTAATATTTTGAAAGACAAAATTTAGAAGAAGTATCTTTGCAACGAAAATGGACAACAGACAAACTTACATATCAATAATTACTAAAAGATTAACGTATCTTCAGAAAGAAGTAGAGAATTTTAATTCATTAAATTTAACTGATATCAATGTTTTTGCTGAAAATTTTTATCGAGACTTCTTCAACTTAATTGGTTTTAAATTTAACAATACAAATTTTGAAAGTAATAATTTTGCCCATATAGACTTACTTGACTCAGTTAATAAACAAGCTATTCAGGTTACGTCCCAAAATGACAATATTAAAATTAAAGAAGCGATTGATGGTTTTTTCGCAAAACCAGAAAATCAATATTATAAATTACAATTATTGCTCATTTCAAAAGATGCAAAAAATTATAGAACGAAGTTCGGGAATAATTTTAATCATAAAGAAGATGTCTTGGACATTAAAAGACTTCTTGCAATCATCAATGACATTAAAGAAATTGATAAGATTAAAGATATTGCAGACTTTTTGAATAAGAATGTATTAACAGAAAGGCGAAAAACAGAATGTTCAGAAGTTGAGACCATAATGGAGCTTATTAATTATCTTAGTTTGAATAAGAACAGAATAATTATTGACAGAACTGTAAATGTTGACCCAACGAATAAAATTGAAAATAGATTTAGTGAGCATTCAGAGTATCTTAAACAACAATACGCGGGTTTATGCGGTAAATATAATAGTGCCTTAGTTGAAGCAACATCAAAAATTGATGGTGTGGAAGCAGAAATAATTGCAGATTTTTTAAGGGATGAAAGTGATATTATCTTGACTAAGGAAAATAATAATGCAAAACTTGCATTGCATTCACTTGTTGAATTATTCTATGAAAAACTTTCTGAAAACGGACTAATATTTAACAAACAAGCAATTAAGTTTTACTTGTTAGATGAATTAATTAAGTGCAATGTTTTTCCAAACAAATAAGATATGCTAGTTTCTAAAGACGAAAATATTAAGACGTCATCAGTTTATGTCGCATCTCTGATTTTAAAACTAATTCAGAAACAAAAGGTTGATAAGATTTCTATTTTCGAAGTCTCTAAAGAGCTAAGAAAACATAATATAACTCGTTATCGACACTTGTTTTTTGGTCTTGCATTTTTGTATTCTTCAGGCATAGTTGATTTTCAAGAACCTTTTATTTACGTCAAAAATAAGAATGATTAAAATCAATAGACTGTATAGCGAGCCTGAAATTTTCACACCAATATCTTTTGATTTTGGAGTCAATATAATAATGGGTGAAAAATCAGAAAAGACAAATAAGAAAATTGGTGTTGGGAAATCAGTATGTATTGAATTTATTAACTTTTGTCTATTAAAAAGAAAATCAGATAGTCGGTTAAATTTGATACCAAAAAAAAATGCTGACATTATTGAAAGTCAAATAAAATTAGACTTCGATTTCAATAATAAAAAGGTTGTAGTATCCCGCTCTATTAGTAATCCCGAGAAAGTTTCAATTCAAATTGATGACGAGAATATTTATTTTGAAAAGTTAGATGATGCTTCTGATTATCTCGGCAATCTCTATTTTCAAGATTACCCAGCAAAGACTAGGCGACTAAGTTTTAGAAACCTGTTACAACCGATTATAAGAGACGAACGATCTGAATTTAAGGATTTAATAAAATGTTTTGACACAAATAAGTCGGTTCCACCTGATTATAGTCCTCATCTTTTCTTTTTGAATGTAGGTCTTGAAAAATACAAAGAAATAAAAAACGTCAATGAGACACTAAAAAAGAAAAGGGCTTTTTACTCTGAAACTAAAAAACTTGTAACAAATAACAGCGAGATAAAAATTCAAGATGCTAAAGCTCACCTCAATGAGTTAGAAAGTGAAGTTGAAAAAGTTAATAAGGCAATTGAAAACTTGAAAACCAATGAATCCTTTGAATTAATTCAGGAAGATTTAGTGAAGCTAGAGGCGAAATTGGCAGATTTAAGAACAAGACAACAAGCGATTAAATACGAGATTAAACAAATAGATTCATTTCCCAAGCCTGAAAGTATAAATGAAAATGAAATTCAAATAATTTTTAATCAGTTCAAGAGTGGTCTGGGAAACTTAGTTGAAAAGTCTTTGGAAGATCTGAAAGAGTTTAAGAATAAGATTGATGGCTTTAGAAGCTCAATTGTAAATGACCGCTTGACAAGCTTAAAAAATGAACTATCCGAACTTAACTCAATCGTTAGAAAGCTTGATGAAGAATATTCAGAAAAGATATCATTAATAGACAATGGAGAGGTCTTAAAAGATTTAAAGACGTCCATTAGAGTTTTCAATGAAAAAAATCGAGAACTGAATAATTTACGTTCATTAATACAGAAGTATGATGAATCAGAGCGAGACAAGAAAAAACTTGAAGCGGATAAAGCCGTTTTGATATCCGACTTGGAAGAAGAATTATATAAGAATGAAAAAGCATTAAAGAGTTTTAAAGAATCAATACTAAACATTCACGAAAAAATTATGGGAAATCGTGAGGCACATTTTGAGATTAAAACAACAAAAAATCAAAGTGTGGTTGATTTTATTATGAGAACTGATGATGACGGTAGTCATTCCACTGAAAGAATGAAAGTGTTTATTTATGATATTGCATTACTGCTGAATGAATATACTCGAACAAATCACCCAGGATTCTTAATTCACGACAACATTTTTGAAGACGATGATTCAATTGAAAAAAGTCTTAATTTTTTGTTTGAGTATAATAACAAAACACCAAACGAATTTCAATACATAGTTACTCTTAATAGTGATTTGATCGAATCGGCTTCAAGGAATGGAAAACTATTATTTAAAGTGGATGACTTAAAACGAGCCGCATTCACAAAGGACGATCGATTTTTGGGTATTAAGTATAACGAAACTAAATAGAAAACAGAAAGCCAGCATCCTACATTATGTACGAAACCATAATCGCACAAGGCAAAGCTACGATTCATACATAAATCGTCACCCACAACTCAAAAACCCTTTCCATCAACAGCCATTTTTCGCCAGGCTGAGCGGAGGGTAAGGCTTGTTGATATTTCTACCTATTGCGTTTTATTTTGATCACCTAAAACTCTCACATTGCAATTGGCAGTTTCGTAAAAAGCTGAGCTATTTCTTAAGAAATATATTCAATAGAGGAAGAGCGAATTTATGTAAGGCCATGTAAATTGGCTTTTGATTTAACCACCATAAATCTTGTGCAATGTCAAAGCATCACAGCTACAATGTAAAAATAGAATGGACTGGAAATAAAGGAACGGGTACTAGTTCATACCGAGCTTATGAAAGAAGTCATAGTATTCAGGTAGAAGGAAAACCAGAAATTTTAGGTTCGTCCGATCCCGCATTTAGAGGCGACAACACCAAGCACAACCCTGAAGATATGCTAGTGGCTTCGCTGTCGGCTTGCCATATGTTATTTTATTTACACTTATGTGCGGACGCTGGAATTACGGTAGTGGAGTATGTTGATAACGTTTCGGGCATAATGGAAGAAACGCCCAATGGCGGTGGCCGGTTTACCGAAGTAGTACTAAGGCCAACCGTTACGATTACAGAGAAAAGTAGAACTGAAGAAGCTAATCAGTTGCATCATAAAGCCAATGAACTTTGCTTCATTGCCAATTCTTGTAATTTCCCTGTTCGGCACGAACCGAGTTGCCAAGTGAGGGAATAAACGGCTTTCTCAATAATTAAAAATTAACGGTCGGGGCCTGTCATCTACCTAATTGTGGCCATGCAAAAGATTGTTACACCTATCAGCGCTAATTCATTTTACTTAATTGGTCGACCTCTTTTTCGAAGAAACTTTCAATACGGTGAATTCCATAGCGCGGAGCTATATTATCTTGGGCCATCATGGTGAGAAAAAACTCATATGGCCCGTAGGTTTTTTGTGAGGTAAATGTTTTTAATAACCCAATGAGCAATTTTCTTAAGTAGTTGGGTATATGGGTAATTTTAACAGGGTTTTTCCAAGCTTTAAGGGCTAGTTTTGCTATTTCGTTTTGAGTAAGAATGTCTGGGCCACC
Organism: Roseivirga seohaensis subsp. aquiponti; assembly: GCF_001267955.1. Taxonomy (NCBI): domain Bacteria; kingdom Pseudomonadati; phylum Bacteroidota; class Cytophagia; order Cytophagales; family Roseivirgaceae; genus Roseivirga; species Roseivirga seohaensis. The sequence continues at coordinate 10,366 of NZ_JSVA01000001.1, read as the reverse complement.
GACTTCAATTTCCTTTTGATTAGAATAAGCTGCATCTACTACCACTTTAGCAAGGTCTGCTCCGTGGATAGGGTTAAGCTTAAACTCACCGTTTCCGAATAGGTAGACTCTTCCTTTTCTAGCCATTTCTAAAAAGTCTTTCATGTCAGAAAAAAAGCCATTTGGCCGGATAATACAGTAATCGCCACCCCAGTTTTTTAGGGCATTTACAAACTTTTCTTTAGCAGCCATAATTTTGAGGTGCTGCATTTGTTCGCCATTAATGGCTGAAATATAGATGAACTTTTTTATGCCAGCTTTTTTGGCCTCGATGAGCAGATTCATGTTGGCTTGATAGTCTACATCCATATAGGTAGCACCATCTTTTTGGCGAGTTATACCTACTGTTGAAATGAGTACGTCTGCTCCTTGAAGAACACCATTCAGAGTTGCTGGTTGAGTTACTTCAGCGGTTATAATTTGCTGAGGTTTCAACCCAAGCACCTGTAGTTTTATTTCGTTTCGAGTGATTGCTTCAAAGTCAGCATTCCTAAACTGTAGCTCTTTAATAATATGTGTTCCCAGATAGCCGGTCGATCCTGCTACGATAATTCTTTTTGTATTCATTTTGCTAAATTTTCTAATTATTCGCTTTTAGCTTTGTCAGTAGTTCGGCAATAAAGACGATGTGATTTTGTAATAATTCAGTTTGATTAAATGTGCCGCTGAGGTAAGTATCCAATTCTGGGCAGTAGTACATAAACGACCCTGTAAGGCCCGAATGGCCAATAATTGTGAGTTTTGGTAGTTCACTAGAAAGCTCATTGAGCACCCATTTTCGTAAGCCGTAACCATAATAAGTACCCTTGCTTTCGGGAATCCACTTTTGCATTTGGTTTAGGGTTATGCCTTTGATTAAATCGCCATTTAATAGCGCTTTTAGAAATGCGTTTAAGTCTTTTCCAGTACTTCTTATGGCTCCACCAGCCCAATCGGCACTTAGGCTTTTGAAATGACTTATTTCCGTTGGGCCAACATAGATTTCAGCTAAAGGGAAATCAGGCTGTTGAATGGGTTCTGACCTTAAATTCATACTTGTTAATTTTAGAGAAAGGGGTTTGAACAATGATTCTTCAAAGTATTCGTGCAGCTTTTTTCCAGTGATTTTTTCAATAATCAAACCAAGGAGGACATATCCTGTATCGGTGTAATGGTAGCCCGACCCGGGTTTAAATAGTGCTGAAAAATTCTCTTTCGAAAAGGTTAGTACTTCTTGTGGCGTCCAAAAACGATTTGGCTCTACAAAGAGTACTTGAATCATATTTGGTTGATCACCCTTAGGACTATCCTCAAAGTAATCGGCCAGCCCAGAAGTGTGGTTTAGCAAGTGATGTATTTTTAGCTCATTCGTGTAGTCTTGCTCATTGATTACATGAAGGCCACTAATCATATCACCTAAATAGTCTACAACTCTATCGTTAAAGCCGAGTTTTCCTGCGTCTACAAGTTGAGCAATGGCCACAGCTGTGAATGTTTTACCAATACTGGCCGTATAGAATGGTGTATTGGAAGTAACCTTATTTCCATTTTTGAAAGCTCCAAAAACGAAGCTTTCATTTATTTCTAATTTGGCTGACTCCATTTGGAAGAAGGCATTATGCACGCCTTCTTCCTGAGTATATGTATGGAATACTTCCTTGATTAGCTTAGTTCTTGTTTGCGGATCTTGTCCTTTTAAGTGGCTACTGATAAGAAAAACCGCTACAAGAATGCCTAAAATGAGTATTCTAATTTTCATGATTCTTTACTTAAAAGTAGATTTTGTACATCAAGTTTGGCAGCAAGCCGAACTGAGTGCTGTAGCCAACTCCTCCTGGTTCGTTTGCATCGTAATACTCTCTCAGTTTCCCTTTATTGTCGGTTATGTTTTCTAGGTTAACTAACAGTTCGTGGGTAGTTCTCTTTTTGTCCCATTTAAAGCTTGCAGAAAGTGTAAGGGCATAGAGATCTTCTAAACTGTTTTGGTAAGCTTTGCTATAATCCCAAAACTCATTATTGTCTGGGTCTACATTTAAGCTGCCTGACTCCGTTCTAAGTAGGGGGAGTATTTTTTGTCCTCCTTGTAAAAAGAGTTTAGCGTTAATGGCAATGGTCTGGTTTTTCTTTTTACCTAAACCTGAAAACTCTCGACCGCCTAAAATATTGATGCGGTAATCACTATCAAATCGAGTACTACGCTCTACACCGTCTAAAGCGGTATAGTGAGATTCGAAGACAGAGGTATTGGCCATAAAGTAGTAGCCATTGGCAAAGCTTCTGTTTATGGTAAGTTCAATACCGGTATTTGTTCCTTTGCCTTCATTTACTAAAGCTACATAAGTAACATCTAGGTCTTCATTTACGGTAGAGAAAATACTATTTACATTGTTTTCAACGGGTAGATCATAAAGATCTTGATAGTACATTTCTAGGGTAAAATCCCAGTTTTGATTGATTTTGTAGTTGTAACCCAATACTAGATGATGTGCTTTTAAAAGATCAAGATTTAAATTGGGCTGTGTAAGGTTGCCATTCCCATCTCTTATTTGAGCGAAATAATGATTCACTCCTTCCATGGTGCTATGGTTTCCATAACCGAAATTAAGCTTGCTCTTCTGGCTCATTTGCCAGCTTAGGGCTAATCTGGGCTCAAGTGTGTGTTTTTTGTTGAAGAAAACGTTGGTATTATGTACTCCTGCTACAAGGGTAACATCCTGATTGAAACGATGTTTCCAGCTAATATAGCTTCTCATATTGCCCATGTTTTCGTTAAAATCTAACACCGGAGTAGCTTGGTTTTCGCCAAAATCTTGACGGATTTGTTGATTCTTATAATCAAAAAGGGTGTAGATCACTCCCGCCTGAATTTTATTTTTTGCATTTAGTTTATGATGATAGTTTGCCTGCGCTCTATATGCCGATTTTTGTAAATCACTTTTCAAACTATGAATACGTTCTGTATCGCTTTCATTGCGGAACACATCATCTTTTACTCCATCAAAAGTGGCCGAAAGCCCAGTTTCAATAAAGTTATCATCTGTAAAAAAGTAGGTATGGCTAACCCCTGTATTGAGTAGGAAAGACTTTTTGTCAAATTCAGTTTGAAGGTTCGGAATCATTTCGTCTGATCCAGGAATATTCCAGTCGTCTGGCTGAACATCGTCAAAACCAAGGCTGCTTATTCCCCCTAAAGCGTATACTGAAAAGAGCCCGGCTTTCTTTGTAGGCAGGTGAAACTTAACCGCGGCATCTTGAAACTTAGGATTTCCCTCTACATCTAAAGCCCCCAATTGATTTAATACATCCGCAGTTGAGTAACGATAGTTGATTAGGTAAGAACCATTGTACCCTTTTTTTAGAGGTCCTTCTAAAGTAAGGTCTGTACCCAATAAACCAATACCAGCAATAGCTTCTTGCTTTTCGTTGTTACCTTTTCTCAATTTGATGTCATAAATACCTCCAATTACGTTTCCGAATTCTGGTGAAAAAGCGCCCGTAAAGAAGTCGGAATTGGCTAACAGGTTACTGTTCAATATTCCGGTGGTACCATTAATCATTCCTTGATCACCAAAGTGATTTGGAGTAGTCATTGGCATGCCTTCTAGTCTCCATTGCACATATTTTGGCGAGTTTCCTCTTACTATAATATCGTTTCCGCCATCTCCAGCATTCGCAACACCAGCAAAGTTAGAGGTGATCATAGCAGGATCGTTAAAACCTGTTGCCATCCGTGTTAGTTCTTCCATAGAAATAGACCGGCCACTGATCAAAACCATTTCATTAGCGGGCACGCCTTCTTCAATTTCTGGAGTAACCACTATGTCATCAAGGTCTATGGCTACTTCTTGCATTTGAAGCTCCAAGACGACTTCCTTGCCTACATTAACAATGATGTTTGATATGATTCTGCTTTCGTAACCTACAAAGCTTAACTGAAGCGAAACACGACCAACCGGTACATTTTCTATCCTAAAGTTTCCGTCTGGGTCTGTAATGGTTCCTTTTAATGGGTTACTGTCTACGATTTTGATGTTTACCCCATAAATTCCTGATTTGCTGTCAGCATCTACAATGGTGCCGCGAATGGTTTGGGTAGCGGAGCTATCTTGAGCGTTGACCGCTATTTTGGTGCATAGTAGCACCAACATAATTAATAATAAACGTTTCATTTTTTTTGAGCTTTATTGTTTGAGATTGAATTTGATGGTTGTCTGAATCGATTTTCGACAACCATGACCTGTTTTCTAATTAAAATTCGTTGATGATTAAGGCATCTAATACTTCATTAATTGGCTCCCAGCTATCTTGATTACTGAGCATAATGATCATGCTGTTGGTTTCTGGAAGTAGGGCGATGATTGAAGTGAAACCGTCAATATTTCCACCATGGTTATAAATGAGCGTACCGTCTACTTTTATGGTGTACCAGCCTAAGCCTGGGGTAAAGAAATTATCTTCTGAATGTGGTTCGGCAAATATTTCTGCTTTCTCTGCTGCGGAAATAAAGCTGTCGCCCATCATTGCATCGCCCCATTTTTCAAGGTCACCAATGGTGCTTATTAAGTCGCCAGCGCTGTAAGCAATTTGCATTTGATAAGGAGCTACTTCAACACCGTTTAGGTAGCCTTTTGCAAAGTTTTCACCTTCAATTTCATTTTCGCCTTTTTCTGTGTTTTCCAAACCAAGCGGACCGAATACTTTGGATTGTAGGTATTCATGATAGCTCATATCGGAAAGGGCTTCTATCAATAAACCTAAAATGAGGTAGTTTGAATTTGAGTAGGCAAACTGTGAACCTGGCTCGAACAGAAGACCGTCTGTTTCGGCAGACTCTTTTAGTAAATCGTATATGTCATTTGGAGTGAAAAATATGCTCGATTCTTCCACAGCATTTGTATAGTCAGGAATACCTGAATAATGAGTGAGCAAGTGCCTTAAAGTAATTTTGTCTCCATTGGGAAACTCATCATCAAAATCGCTTATAGTCTGATCGTAGCTATCAATAAGTCCATCGCGTTTTAGAGCGGCAAGCCCCATGGCTGTAAAAGTTTTGGTTACAGAGCCAATTCGGTAAATTAGGCCAGGATCATTGGTGATGTTTTCTTGCGCATCGGCCATTCCAAATCCTCTTCTTAGAAAGTCGGTGTTTCCTTTTCTAATAAGTATACTCCCTTGAAAACCATTCTCTTCTAATAAGGCTTCAGCGGTTGTATAATCTGGTATTGGCTTATCGTCATCGCTGCATGCCGTAACCAATGCGATGATGACTAAAATGAATAATTGTTTAATTGTTGTTTTCATAGTTTTTGATCTTTAAAAATTTGATGGTTCAAAATTGGTGAGCCTATGAACCGTAATCGTCCGAGGTTTTATTTCAGGCCTTCGATTATGAGAAGTCGGACTTTTTTATTTTTCTGAGATGAGAGTCCATAAACCCCACATCGTTTTCTGAATCATAGTCCTGTTCAAAGCCTACATTCTAGCTGTTGTTTTTGGCTTGCGGATAAACTGCGATAAAGTTTTTTCTTTCAAATGTCTGGCAAAGGCAGACTCCAATCGTCCGTACTAGTATATACAAGTGCTGTGGAATGAAATTTAGGACTTCTTATAAAAGGAATTCTACGCCTTGTGAATAGTGCTTTGTATGCGTTGCATGAAAAACAGGGTAGCGAGCATAAAAGAAATTACGATAAGGCCTAGTAACCAATAGCGGCTTAGAGAACCGTCTGTAGTTGTGTAGAGAACAAGGCCAGCAAATGCTGCGGCTAGGGCACTGGCCAATTGCTGTACTGAAGAGTCAAAAGCCATAAAGGCACCTCGGTCTTTAAGTTTTGGCACTTCCATTCCTAGGGCTGTAGAAGATACCATTCGGGCATTGATACCGATAAATAGCAAGGCGTGAATGGTTATTATCATTGCAAAAGTAGCTTGTTGCAGGTTAGAGTACATGGCAATCGCCCCGATTGAGAGTACAGTTCCAAAAGTAAAAACCTTCAACTTACCGAGTTTGTCAGAGAGCCTACCGAAAACAGGGCCAAATAGTAGAGTAACACCACCAGTAACTACATAAACGAGGGGTATTTTTTCTAAACTTAACTTTAAATTATTGGCCATGTAAGCAGCGTCAAAAGTGAGTATGAGCACATCGCCTATTACAAGAAAGGCGTTATTCAAAAATACATTCCAATGGTTTTTTTTGTGAATAACTTGAAGCACTTTTTGCCAAGGCATTTGATTTTGAACTTGCTTTAAGTGCTCTGTTAGCGGCTGCATAAAAAAGACCAATGCCAGACCTATTGCTAAACCTAAAAAAGCAATAATCCAATATGGTGTTTGCCAAGTAAATGTATTCGCTGCGTAAATGGCCAATGGTAAACCACCGATTTGGCCAGCAGCATACGACATTTGAACAAAGCCCATAACTCGCCCCCTTTGGTTGAGTAGAAAGAGGTCGGCTATAATTGCAAAACAGGTAGAACCTACTATTCCACCAAAAATGCCGGTTACTATTCTGGCTGCTAATAAAACCCAATATGAGGGAGCCAAGGCACAGCAAACGATACCTAGGATAAAACCAAAATAAAAGAAAAGCAGGTAAGATTTTCTATTATACCGATCGGCAAAACCCGTTGAAATAAAACTGGAGATGGCAGCACTGAAAGCATAGGCGCTAGCCAAGGCTCCAAATTGTTCAGTACCTAAGTTAAGCGCAGGTAAAAGAATGGCGCTTAGGGCAGAAAGTAACATGTAGTCTACCACAATGGTAAACAGGAGTAGGGATATGATTACCGTTATTAGTACCTGATATCTGTTAAGTGGGGTTGCCTTAATGCTTGTATCAGTCATTATATTACTGCTTCATCCAAACTTTTGGAGTGGTGCCCATCTTCTTTTTAAAGAAATCATTAAAAACTGATTTTGAAGAAAATCCGCTTTCATAAGCTAAGCCAAGGATTGAAAAATGGCTATTGGCGGGGTCTTTAGCTTTGTGTTGAAAAAGTGTTAATCTGTGTTCGTTGATAAACTCATTAAAGTTCTTACCCATTTGGTCGTTCAAAACCCATGATAATTTGTTAGGGTGGAGGTTGATTAACTCTGCCAGTTTTCTTAATGATAATTGATGGTCTGTAACAAGCTCTTCATGATTCATGGCTTCACTAAGGGCTTTCATAATCTGTTCAATATCGCCCTCTGTTAGTCCATAGTTATTTACCGGAACCAACTGAGAGGTTTGTTGATGAGGTTTGTGCGTTTTTTGGTCGCCAAAATTCATGGCTTTCACTACTTCTTTAAAACCTAGATCTTCACGAATATTATCCCAAATCCAATAATGTTTTAAGGTAACCAGCATGGTAGAGCGAGTTTCAAAGCCTTTCTTTAGAAGTGGAACCGCTTTTTCTGGCATTTTCAGAAGACTATATAACTGAGCCTTATCGCAAGGATCTGGCGTGTTTAGGTTTTCAATATCCTCGATTACATTTTCTTTTTCACCACTGAGAATACGAATACTAAGGCGGTCTATATTAGCAAGGCCTTGACCCTGCATTTTATTTAAGGCCATATCCACATAATCAAAAGCGTTTTCAAAGTCGCCTAAACAAGCGTAAACTAGGCCAGCCCATCGCATAGATTCGGCAAAACTTTCGTCTAGCTGAATGCTCGTTTTAAAGGCCTCCAATGCAGGTTCAAATTGCTGGGCAAAATAGTAGCATAAACCAAGTTGCCAATGGGTTATGGCATGTAGGGGGTCTTTGCTTACCGTTTCTTTTGCTATACTAATGGCCAGTTCATAATCTTTTTGAATGAAGATGTAATAGTAAGAAATGAAGTCATTATCTGAGGTCATTCCATATTTGATGGCCATATTATATGCCGCGATGGACTCATCCCATTTCCAGTCGTAAAAAAGGTCAACATTGGCAATCACTTTATAGGCGCGTGCCTCTTCTTTATTAATTTCTATGGCCTTTTCGGCAGATTTTCGGGCATTTTTAAAACCTTCTTCTGGTGTTAATAAATTAAAGCCGCTCATATGAATGTATGTTTCACCCATGTAAGCGTAGGCTTCGGCATAATTTGGATCGAGCGTAACGGCTTCTTCAAAAAGCTTTAAGGCCAGCTGAATGTCATCAAAATCCTTTCTTTTAAAATGGTAAGTTCCCTTTAAGAAAAGTTCGTAAGCCTTAATGTTTTGGGTTGAAGGAGAAACTAAATGCTCATTAATTTCAAGGTGACCGAAAGTCTCTCTGATTTTTTCAGCAATTAGTAAACTAATTTCATCCTGAAGCTCAAAAATATCTGTGAGATTACGGTCAAAATTTTCCGACCAAATATGGAAGCCGTTATCTGTTCTTATCAGTTGAGAAGTAATTCTTACTCGGTCGCCAGATTTGCGAATACTGCCCTCTAAAACCGTGGAAACGCCTAATTTATTTCCAATGTGGCGAACATCTTCCTTCTTGTTTTTGAATAGAAATGAAGAAGTACGGGCAGTTACTTGCAAGCCTTCTACTTTGCTTAGCGCATTGATTATTTCTTCCGTCATGCCATCCGAAAAATATTCATTCTCAGGATCAGAGCTTAGGTTGTCGAACGGAAGAACAGCTATGGATTTTTGGTTAATCAAGGGGAAATTAATTGATCCTTGACCGAAAATACGAAAGTGTTTTTTTAAACTCTAAATACCTTCTTTATTTTCTCTTTATCCCGTTTGAAGAAAGTGGCGATAAGTAGGTTTTGTGGCTTGAAAAGCAATTTGATGGTACTGAAAAATCTTTTTGTTTATGTGTTTTTACAGGTAGTTAAAATCAAGAAATGAGCTTAACTACCTGTTTTGTGAATAAAAGCACTACTGATATTTGATCAGTTTAACCTTGAATACTTTTACACGATTGACGAAACCTGAATTGAGCCCAAGAACATCACCGTTTCCTATTTTTTCTCCAAAGCCTATACCATCAGTGCTGTTTATTAACTCTTGGTAACCATCGCCAAAAAGAATCGCATCTGCGCCTCTTTTTTTGGCTTCTTCGATTAGCGCAACTTTAATGTCTTCTGGGTCATTAGCGAATTCTCGACCTTCATTTTGCATAAAACCCATAACCGTATATTCACGCTTAATGTCTTTCGAGTCGAAAAATAACTCCACTTCTGAGGTGGGGTTGAATTGATTACCGATGTAATTAATTTTTGGTGAGCATGCACTGATGAAGATGATAAGCACCACACTTAGTTTGAACGTTGTTTTCATAATGTTTTTGTTTTTGAGTTTGAAATAGCCTTCGGGCTGACTGTAACTCAAAAATGGAATGGATAAAGGGGCTTATCGTCTTGATTTACCTTTTCGTACTTTTTTAGCGTAAATCCGCACCTTTTGAGGTTTTCTAAGAGAGCGCTATTATTCCTTTTTTGCTGATGTCTTCAATGCCTGATTTTGTATAAAATCCTTACCCGTTAGCTCAGATACATGGACACTGATTTTTTCAATGGGCCAGTTCCACCAAGCCATTTTTAGCAATTCTTTAATGCGTTCATCACTAAACCTCATTTTAATAATTTTTGCCGGATTGCCCCCAACAATACTATAAGCAGGAACATCTTTGGTTACTACAGAATTTGCCCCTACAATGGCTCCATCTCCTATTGTCACCCCGGGCATAACGGTTACATCATTACCTAACCAAACATCATTTCCAATATGGGTATCTCCTTTATAGGGATATGCCTTTCCGTCCATAGCTTGTTCCCAGCCTTCGAAAATAGCAAAAGGGAAGGAGCTGATGGCATCTGATAGGTGGTTTGCTCCGTTCATTATAAACTTCACTCCTGAGGCAATCATGCAGAATTTTCCTATAAACAATTTATCACCAGTGAAATCGAAATGATACTTTACGTTTCGCTCAAAGTTTTTTACATCTTCAAAGTCGTGATAGTAGGTAAAGTCGCCCACTATGATGTTTGGGTTTTGAATTATGTTTTTTAAGAAGCATAATTGCTCGTACCCTTTGAGTGGAAATGTTTGATTTGGATCAGGAAAATTCTTGTTATCAAGAGTTGATTCTTTCTTTGTTTTTGAATCCTTCATTTTTAAAGGTTATTGGTAAAAAGGTTTAATGATTAAGCAAAAGTAGATTGCTTACAAAGAACGGTCGTACTGTAATGTAATTCAGGCCTTAAAAATACCTTTTTATGAAATATGGGACTTTTGAGGGTCACGTCCTGAAATAGGTTGACACAATTAATTGATAACTGTCAACTAAAATCAGGACGAGACAAGCCTTACGTGTCTATTGGTTCTAATTCCTTAATTCAAATGCTGATTATAGATAGGCCTAAAAAACAAAAACCC